>DASQTN010000001.1:0-2158 GCA_035641895.1 Chryseolinea sp.
GGTTTTGAGAAAATCGATGCCTGACAGTTTTGGCATTTGAATATCCAGAAAGATTAAATCAACGGAATGCTGTTGAAGAAATGTAAACGCTGAAACCGCATTGCGAAATGTGCTCACCAGTTGTAGCTGTTCAACTTTCTGAACGTATGATTCCACGATTTCAATCGCCAATGGTTCGTCGTCTACAATGATGCATTTGATACTCATATGGCGGCAGGCTCGTGATTATGATTTTGTATCGTAAGAATCACAAGAAAGGTTTCTTGTCCGTTGATAATTTTTAGTTCGTGCTGCTCGGGGTAGATCAAATCAAGCCGGCGTTTAACATTCTGGATTCCGATTCCTTCTTTTTTCGGAACACCGTTCTCGCTGGCTTTGTTATTTTCCACTTTCATGAGCGTAACGGAAGGCTGGACGTCAATGCTTACTTTAACCCACGATTGATGGAGGTCTTCACTGGCGCCATGCTTGAAACAATTTTCAACAAATGGAAGCAGCACAAGAGGCGCAATTTTCCGGTTGTTTACTTCACCGGTAACACGAATGTCGAGATCAAGCTTGTCACCATAACGCATCTTTTCGATGTCTCCGTAATTTCTGATAAACTTGATTTCTTTGGTAAGGGGTACAGCCTCACTCGTACATTCATAGAGCATGTAATTAATAAGCTCTGATAATTTCAAAACCATTTCAGGCGCCCGTTCCGATCGTTTTAAAGTTAATGCATAAAGGTTATTCAAGGTATTAAACAAAAAGTGCGGGTGAATTTGGGTCTTCAAGAATTTCAATTCAGCCTGTAGTCTTTGCTGTGTCAGAACTTGTTGCGCCTGTTGATTGGCATACCAGTATTTCAGGAGCTTTATCGCCACAGCAACAAAAGTTACTGGATAAATGGCCACAAACATTTTGACAATTTTTGGAAAATAGAAAAACGGATCCGCTAACGCTTGTGGATAATAGATAGGGTAGTCAATATTGAAGGCGACATAGCGTTGAACAATACCGATAGCGAATGAGGATCCCAAAACCCACAAAACAAAATTCCAGTATTTGCCCGGCAGGAGAAATCTGGGAAGGAGAAAATATAGGACGAAGTAGGTGAAAAGCATTTTACCAGGAAGGTAAATGACCTCTTCAAAGAAAAATTGTTGATACTTGTCTTCAAAAGAACCGTATAGCCATGCATAAAACACCACGTGCGTAACCCAAAACAAAACATGTTGCAGGATGCGGTTTTTAAATAGCCAGTCTAGTTTTCGCTTTAACAAGGCACTCAGTTGTGTAATCGAACTTCAAATAACGCAAACTTTTTTCACGCGGTATAATTTCTACTCCGGAGGGCATTTAGCGCGTGACTAAATTCTCGTTTGAACCTCCGAAATGCATTCAACATCACGATTGTGCTGAGTGGCGGTTAGCGCCTTGTCTCGGTTAGCGAGTTTAGATTGTTCACCCAATAAAGGCGTAATTTTAAAGGTCGACACAGTAGTAACAAATCAAAATGCTTGCTTATGGTGATCCGAAGATTTTTTTTCATTTTAGTAGGAATCGTGAGCGCCTTTTTTGCCGTGTATTTCCTTGCCTGCTCGCCTGGCGCTGTGCTTAGCGTGTTTTAACTGTTGCCAGTTATATATCATCGTGAATAGGCATCCAGCTCCGACGTTCGGAGGCGGCCAGATAACGGATAACGATTAACAATTAACGGAGCTCGTCTAAAGTCTGAAGAAGCTCTTAGCATTTCCATAACACACGTCCTGGACGAGTTTGCCGATCCAATCGAAATTTTCTGGCAGCTCACCCTTCTCGATATCTTTTCCTAAGAGGTTACAGAGAATTCTTCTAAAATATTCATGACGTGGGTACGACATAAAACTCCGCGAGTCAGTGACCATTCCAACAAAACGTGATAGAAGACCCATGTTTGAAAGTGTATTCATCTGACGTTCCATACCATCTTTTTGATCAAGGAACCACCAGCCAGAACCCCATTGCATTTTGCCGGGCATACCAAAGCTGAAATTCCCAAGCATGGTGGCAAAAATATCATTGTCGGCAGGATTCAAATTGTAAATGACTGTCTTTGCCAATTGGTTGGTATTGTCCAGGTAATTGAAAAATCTTGACATGCTTTGCGCCTGCGGAAAATCGCCGATGGAAT
>DASQTN010000002.1:0-2789 GCA_035641895.1 Chryseolinea sp.
TTTTAATGTAAAGAAGATGCTGAAGCCGCCGTTATACCAGCTGTTTGTCCATGCGTGATCATCGATGAATTGCTTTGCTGCGATAAGCCAATCGAATTGCAAAGACGAGTTGTGGCCGGGAGTTTCGAAGACGCCCGTAACTTCATAGTCGGTACGGTCATCGATCCTTATTGTTTGTCCTATTGCTTTCTCACGCCAGTCGTTGCCAAAAAACTTGAGTGCGGTCCTGTCGGAGATCACCATCGTAGGTCCCTCGACGAGCACCTTTGTTGGATCGCCGACGATCAATTGATAGCTGAAAACCTCGAAGAATCCCGGCGTCACAAAGCGCCCCTTTTCGAACGAAGAAATTTCGCCTACGCGAAGCATGTATTCCATTTCCCACGTGTAAGAAGTCACTGCCTCGACTTCGGGGTATTGTGTGCGCAACACGTGTTCGAGCGGAAGTGGAATGCCGCTGGTCGTTTGTATATCACCGTTGCTCTGGACCAAATTACGCCATACCTGGTAAAGGCGGTCTGACTTTTCATGGAACTGGTCTTTGGATGTTTCGTCGGCCACCCACAGAAGGATGAGCATGCACGAAGCGAGCCCGACGACGAGCCCCGCGATGTTGATGGCGGTGTAGCCTTTGTATTTAGCTGCCTGACGGAGGGCGGTTCTAATATGATTGAATAACATGTCGATATTGTTTACAGTGTTAAACCGTCCGAATCTTTTTATGATGCCGGGACGAACAAGTTGCAGCACGTCGCGCGCATACAGCAATTTTGCAACGCGTACATTTTTTGAGGCCCTTGCATGGAACAACTCGGAGAGATCCCCTTCGACATCCTCCAGCAATTCCGGATCGCAAAACCATCGAAGGGCTTTGAGTGGAAGTTGCGGGGGCTTGATATCGTGGAAACGTTCCTTCATTTTTTATTTGAATTGAAAGGCGCCGGCTGGGATGGCATTCCAAAGTTTGCGTCTCGAGTCCATCACGTAGTCGAGCACTTTCTTACCAAGCGGCGTTACTTTGTGGTAGCGCTTTCGCTTGCCACCGCGTACTGCAGTTGCTTCTCCAAACTCTGATTCGAGAAAGCCTTTGTCTTCGAGTCGTCGGAGGGCGGTTCGCATGGCTCCAACACTGACATTCCTTTTTAGTCGTAGTTCGATGTCTTCCTTAATGGCGATTCCATATGCGTTGCCGTGGAGAACGGCGACGGTTAACAGCACCACTTCTTCGAACTCACCTAATGAGTATTTTGACGACATAATTGATAATTAAAGTCCTAAATGTAGCCAAAATAAGGGTTAAAATCCTTTTTGTAGTTAATACCTGTGGATTGACAGAAGGTTACAAGGCGGACCAAAGAAAGTTAAGTGCTCGTCTTCAAGTGCTGTTGCTGCTGCGAGTTTTCAGAAAAACTCCTTGGCAGAAGACCGATATAATAGGCGCAAGTCTCCCTGCGGCGCGAGCCTGTGCAGAAAAGACCTGCGGGGCCCGGAGGGATTCCTTTGCGATACCTTGCGCCTCTGTGCCTTTGCGGTGAAATATCTTCCCTCAGCCTTTTTAAATTTTTATTATTTCAAATTAGAAAATTACTAGACTTTATCGGGTCGATTAATTACTACTTAGTAAGAATCATACGTTTCGTATCCACGACTTTCCCATCCACGATCAACGTATAAATATACATACCCGCACCCAGCTCATTGCCTAAGATAGTAGCGCTTACGTTGCCGCGACCTTTTACTTGCAACTGTTTCAATTGTTTTCCTTCCAGATTATAGACAATGATGTTTGCATTCACCGCTGTTTCCGGTAAAACCATTTTGATTTCGGTGTTGACCGAGAATGGATTTGGCGTGTTTTGAAGAAGGGAAATTTCCGAAGATTTAGGCCCAGAATTTCCATTTTCAATTTTTTCAAACCTGTTTAATAGTTCCGCGATCTGGATTTGTTGGTCAGCGATCATTTTTAACTGCTCATCATTTTTAACTGACAATTCCTGCACAGCTTTAACCAACGGCACGACAAATTCTGCATAACGAATGGTGTAAGGATCTTTTTCATTTTTGGGAGCGTCTACTCCGTTAAATACGTAACCTGATTTTTTCACTATCGCATCTACTTCCTGGGCAACAAATCCTGTTTGGCGCACGGGTTTTTCTTTGGACGCAAACCGCGAATTGATTACGCTATCAGGGATTCCTAGAAACTTTTGCACGCTAATTTTATCTACCGTGTAACTTACTGGTCTCAGTTTATTCACAAAGTCAAGGCCCGAAACGTCTTCCCGAAGCTCTCTTTTAAAACGTCCATCCGATAATGTAGACCATGACACTTGTCCACCAATGCTTGATACCGAGGTGTTACCGATACGAACTTGACCGTCAGCGGTAGTCTTTGCACCTGCACCCAAGGCAGTAGTACCAATCAAAACGGTTCCCTCAACTGGGCCGGAATAAGCCCCAATGGCTGTATTGTGAGCACCTGCGTCGGCAACATATAAGGAATAGGCTCCGAGAGCGGTATTATCGCTTCCTCCCTGAAGTCTTGGCCCATAATGCATAGCATAGTAGCCTACGGCAGTGTTTTGATGTTGTGTTTTACCAACTGACCTGAGTGAGTGAGCCCCAACAGCAGTATTCCCATAGGTGATCGTGGCACTCCTTAGTGCGTTATATCCGAAGGCGGAATTCTCGCCCCCAATGAGCACAGGTTCTTCCAGAGCACCCACCCCGACACCTGTTTGATTTCCGTTAGTAATAACACTGGCACCTTTCTGATATGTTTTGAAATA
>DASQTN010000003.1:0-15269 GCA_035641895.1 Chryseolinea sp.
TTACAGTTTACAGCTTACAGCCGACAGCTTTGGCTGTCGAATAAGCTCAATGCTGGAAACTTTACGCGAAATTCTTTTTTGCAACGATGCAACCTTTCTAAATATCCCAAGTATTTCTTACTAAATAGTAGAACAAATCGCTCGGATAAACGTAATGGAGTTATATATTTGTTCTACAATTTAGTATCATATATATGAAAGAAACCCGACTAGGCGAATTTGAAGAAGTGATTTTACTAATGGTGGGCATCCTCGGAGAAGACGCCTATGCTTTTAGAATCGCAGAAGAATTTGAAAAACAAACTGGCCGTGCTGTCTCCATCGGGGCAACCCATTCAACGCTTGACCGACTTGAAAACAAAGGTTTTCTTAAATCAGAAATGGGAAAAGCAACCGCGGAACGCGGGGGAAGAAGGAAACGAATCTTCACCATCACGGCCCTCGGTAAACGTGTATTGAAAGAGGCAAAAGATTTCAAGATGGCATTGTGGGAACAATACCCTGCATTCGCAGGTAAATTGAATTACGAAATGTAAAAGCTGATGTACCGAAAGAAGGGTCATCCACCAAAACTAGCACAACGGATCTTGTTGTCTTTTCTGAGAGAAGATCTGTCCGATGAAGTGCTGGGCGACCTGGAGGAAAAGTTTTATAAAACTTCGAAGACGTCAGAATTCAAAGCAACACTAAACTATTGGCACCAGGTTGTGAATTATGCGCGACCGTTTGCCATAAGAAAACTAAAACCAACGCCATCAAATAACATCGCTATGTTTGAAAGCTATTTTAAAATTGGTTGGAGAAATCTTTTTAAGGAAAAAGGATATTCATTTATTAACATCGGCGGCCTGGCGGCAGGGATGGCTGTTGCCGTGATTATAGGATTATGGATTTATGACGAGTTGTCTTTTAATAAATCGCATAAAAATTATGATAGTATTGCACGTGTTATGTACCGCGCAAGCCGGAATGGTGAAACCGGCCATTCGAACCATATGCCATTCCCTTTAGGCCAGGCGTTGTCGCAGAATTTTCAAGATGACTTTAAATATGTTGTCATGTCGACCTTCACAGAAGGCCATATAATTTCAAACGGCGATTTGAAGTTTACAAAACCAGGCAAGTATATGCAGCCCGATGCGCCTGAAATGCTATCACTTGACATGATTCGAGGTACATATGATGGTCTTAAAGATATGAATTCGATCATGCTGTCACAATCGCTGACGCAAACTCTATTCGGAGATGAAGATCCGATCAACAAGGTGGTAAAAATTGATAATAAGGCCGATGTAAAGATAACGGGTATGTACAAAGACTTTCCCAGGAACTCTGAGTTTCATGACGTTGCTTTCATCGCTCCGATGGATCTATACCTTGCATCAAATGACTGGCTCAAGAAGTATGTCGACGCATGGAATTCTGGAAATATTGAAGTCTTGGTTCAACTTGCTCCACATGCAACGTTGGATGATGTTTCTGGTAAGATCAAAAATGTGATTCATGACAATGTTCCTGAAGGAGACAAGGTCTACAACATCCAAACATTCCTTCATCCGATGAACAAATGGCATTTGTATGAGGAATTTAAGGATGGTCGAAATACCGGTGGACAAATTCGCTTTGTGTGGTTGTTTGGGACTATCGGTGTTTTTGTTTTGCTGTTAGCGTGTATAAATTTTATGAACCTAAGCACGGCTCGCTCGGAGCGAAGGGCAAAAGAGGTTGGGATTCGAAAAGCAATTGGTTCCTTCCGGACACAATTGATGAGTCAATTTTTCAGTGAGTCGCTTCTGGTGGTGATTCTTTCTTTTATTCTGTCCATCGGAATAGTGCTGCTTACGCTCCCTTGGTTCAACGGAATCGCTAACAAAGAAATCAGCATGCCATGGGCAAACTACTTTTTTTGGATTTCGTGTGTCCTATTCGTTGTGATGACCGGTGCCATTGCTGGAAGTTATCCTGCACTTTATTTGTCGTCATTTCAGCCCGTAAAAGTTTTGAAAGGTGCATTTCGGGCGGGGAGGTTTGCTTCTGTTCCACGGAAAGTTCTGGTGGTTGTACAATTCACGGTATCTGTCACATTAATCATCGGGACCATCATCGTTTTTCAGCAAATCCAATACACGATGAACAGACCGGTAGGTTATAGCCGCGAAGGGTTAATCTACCTCAATATGAAAAGCAATGAAATTCATGATCATTTCGATGTTGTACGCAACGAATTAATTGTCTCCGGCGCTGTATCCGAAATAGCTGAGTCCAATGTTTCTGTTGTCACCACTGGTGTAAACAACGGCGGTTTTGAGTGGAAGGGTAAGAGTCCTGGCTACTTGGATAATTTCAATTTAGACTGGGTGAGTCCGGAATACGGCAAAACTGTCGGATGGAAGGTTATTGGGGGACGTGACTTTTCAAGAGAAATTGCCAGTGATAAAAATGGCATAGTAGTAAATGAGTCGGCCGTAAAGTACATGGCATTAGATAATCCTGTTGGTGAGATTCTAAGATGGGACAACCGGGACTGGATTATTCTTGGGGTTGTCAAAGACATGGTTGTGGGTTCGCCCTACCAGGCTACCCGCCAGCGGATCTATTTGCCTTTAGATGGATGGCCTGGAAATGTTGTGTCATTACGGATTAATCCCGAACAAAGTACACATGAAGCACTTACTGCTGTACAGTCGATTTTTAAAAAGCACGTTCCCGGGATGCCCTTCGATTATTATTTTGCGGACGAGCAGTTTGCTAAGAAATTTAACAACGAAGTCCGTGTTGGGAAATTAGCTTCAGTATTTGCAACCCTTGCCATTGTAATTAGCTGCCTTGGGTTATTCGGGCTGGCATCATTCGTTGCCGAGCAGCGTACAAAAGAGATAGGTATTCGAAAGATCGTTGGGGCGTCAGTGTACAACCTTTGGGGTATGCTTTCAAAAGATTTTGTGGTGCTGGTACTTATTTCCTGTGTTGTGGCAATCCCATTGTCTTATTATTATCTCAATGATTGGCTGCAACAGTATGAATATCGCACGGACATTTCGTGGTGGATTTTTGGAGTGACAATAATCGGAGCGTTGATAATCACTTTGATGACCGTGAGTTTTCAGGCAATTAAAGCGGCGATGATGAGTCCAGTGAAGAGCTTGAGGTCGGAATAAACTGTCGGAATCAGGATAGTCAGGATTAATGGATTGACAGGATAGTGCGGTTAGCACTATTTTGTAATGAATCAAAAATGTTGTGTTATGAAGATAATAAATGATGAATTGACCTACAGAATAATTGGATGTGCTATGAAAGTTCACAATATACTTGGAAATGGGTTTCAAGAAGTGATTTACCCGAGGTGCCTGGCCATAGAGTTGGAAAAACAAAGCACTCGATTCTTGCGGGAAGAGGAAATGCCAATTTATTATGATGACAGAGTAGTGGGTACCCGACGGGCTGACTTCATTGTTGAGAATAGTGTGCTGATAGAATTGAAGGCCGTTATCAAATTGGAGGGTGTTCACCTGGCACAGGGACTCAACTATCTGGAGGCATATAAAATAGCAAAAAGGGCTTCTGATAAATTTTGGCTCACCCAGCCTTGAAGTAAAAAGATTATTCCGAAAAGAGAATCACGTAGCAGCTACACGTACGCATTCAAATCCTGAGCATCCTTAAATCCCGACCATCCCGATTCCGACAGTTGAAGAAGCACAAACCTATACCGCCCGCACTCGCTCAGAAATTACTGGTTGCTTTTCTTCGGGATGATCTTGTTGAAGAAGTGTCTGGTGACCTTGAAGAGAAATTCTATTGCTCCTTAAAAACGCATTCTCATTTCCGGTCGAAATTGAATTACTGGTTTCAGGTTATTCAGTATGCACGCCCTTTTGCAATTAAAAAGTCATTATCAAACAGTTCAAACAATTACGCAATGTTTAAACATTACACGAAAATCGCATGGCGAAACATGCTCAGGGATAAAACACATTTTGCGATCAATACCCTCGGACTTGCGCTCAGTATGTTTTGTGCCATGCTCGTCATCCTCTGGATCCAGGATGAATTAAGCTATGAAAAATTTTTCCCGCAAGCTGATCAAGTGTATCGCCTTGTGCAGGATCAGCAATATGATAATGGCGAGGTTTTTAAGGTGGCAGCCAATCCAGGCATACTGCCTGTATATTTGAAGGAAAACTATCCTGGAATAATCCATTATACCCGCTTGCGACCCTTACCGGACAAAGTACTGGTCCGGCACAGCGACACAAAATTTTATGAGGATGTCTCTTACGTAGATTCGACTTTTTTCCAGGTATTTCAGCTTCCTTTTCTGGTAGGCAATCCGTTAAAGTGTTTGGAAGATCCAAACTCCATTGTTATCACTGAAAAAATGGCCGCAAAATATTTTGGCCCGGATTGGCGCGACAAGGACGTTCTTAACGAATCGTTGGAGTTAAACGTGAACGAGAAGTTCGCGATCACAGCTGTCATCAAAGACTTGCCGGCCAATACACACCTTAAGATCGACTTTCTTCTGCCTTTTCGAAAATTGTATCAATATGGATGGTATCTCGATTGGGGTAACAATTACTATTATGCCTATTTCCTTTTAGACAAAGGTGTGAACGCAGAGGAGTTGTCAAAACAATTTACAGCTTTCGGAAAGTCTAGAGACAACCTCACGGATATACTTTACCTCCAGGCTCTGAAAGATATTCACCTCTATTCCGATTTTGACATCGACGTATATGGAAGCACGGAGCTTCAATATCCATATGTTAATATTTTTATGGTGGTCGCATTGTCGATCATCGTGATTGCATGTATCAATTTTATGAACCTGTCGACCGCCAGGTCTGAAAAAAGGGCTAAGGAGATCGGCTTAAGAAAGACCGTGGGATCACAACGGTTTCAAATCATTAATCAATTGCTGGGCGAATCGGTACTAATAACCATGATTGCGTTCGTGATAGCGATAGCGGGTGTTATGTTCGTGCTTCCTTACTTTAATCATATTTCAGATAAATCGATTTTGTTAAGTATTGATCAATGGCCGTTGGGAGTGTCGTTCTTTTTCGGGGCCTTAGTTATTGGCTTATTCGCCGGAAGTTATCCAGCTTTTTACCTTTCCGCCTTCAATCCGGTACAGGTTTTAAAGGGAAGATTAACGGCCAACGGTGGCACTACCTTCAGAAGAACATTGGTGGTAGTGCAATTTTCAGTCACGATCATTTTACTGTTGGGTACTGGGGTCATCTACAAGCAGTTCCAGTATTTCATGGAGAAGGATCTTGGGTATACCAAGGATCTGCTGATGTACATGCCCGTCAGAGGTGAAATATTTAAAAATTACAATGGTTTCAAAAATGAACTGATACAACATCAGAATATTAAGAATTTAACTTACTCATCCGACATTCCCACTTACACCGTTCACTCCTTCGGAGGCTTTGATTGGGATGGTAAAAACCCGGATGACGATGTTATACTTCATTCTTTTTCAGTAGGTACCGATTATGTTGAGACCCTCGGATTGGAATTGCTGGAAGGGCGGGACTTTTCAGCAAGTTCGCCGGCAGATTCGAGTAACTATATCCTGAACGAGGAAGCATTGCGTCTGACGGGATTGAAGTCGCCGATAGGAAAACGGTTTGTAATGTGGGAAAGGGAAGGTAAAATAATAGGAATTGTTAAGGACTTTAATTTCAAATCGCTTCACCAAAAAGTTGAACCGTTGGTGATCCGCATGAATCCGGCCTGGAATACTTACCTGATGGTGAAACTAAAACCTGACAACACCAGCGAGTCCCTTAAGGTAATTGAATCGGCTTGGAAAAAGTACAATCCTGACTATCCATTCGAATTTCACTTTGTCGATGAGCAATACGAAAATCTCTACAAGTCAGAGCAACGCATGGCCAGTGTGTTTGATTACTTTACATTTTTTACTTTGTTCATTTCTTGCCTTGGCCTGATCGGATTGATCAATCACATGATTGAAAAAAAGAAAAAAGAAATCAGTATCAGAAAAGTGTTGGGTGCATCAGTGTCGGGAATACTAATGCTATTGTCACGCGAGTACATCAAATTGATACTTATCGCTATTGTTATCTCTGTGCCGCTTGCGGGATATTTAGTTTACAATTGGCTGGAGAACTATGCGTACAAAATTGAAACGCAATGGTGGATGTACGTCTTGCCGGGTGCATTGGTCGTGGGTGTTGTGTTGTTATTGGTGTTGGGACAAACGCTGAAGACCGCGCGACAAAATCCGGTAGATAACCTTAGATATGAATAGTTTTCTTACGATCAAATTTGAAAAAACACAAAGTTATACCACCCCCACTAGCGCAGAAAATTCTTCTCAGTTTTCTCAGAGATGATCTGGCTGATGACGTAATGGGCGACCTTGAGGAAAAATTTTATGTCACGCTGCATTCAAAATCTCTTTTTGCTGCGAAATTAAATTACTGGCGCCAGGTTTTAAGTTACCTGCGACCTTTTGCCGTTCGAAAATCACAACCTTTAGATTTAACCTCGTATGCTATGTATAAAAGTTACTTCAAGATTGGATGGAGAAATCTTTTAAAAAACAAAACGTATTCTCTAATTAATATTGGTGGTCTAGCGATCGGCTTGGCATGCTGCATTGCTATCGGGCTTTATACCTGGGATGAATATAGCTATGATCGTTTCCATACCAGGTATAACGACATCTACCGTGTGGTGGATCAACAGGTGATGGGTGGTGATGTCTTCGATATTGCTGCGACGCCCGGGCCGTTAGGCATCGCATTAAAATCAGATTTCCCTGAAATACAAAAGTCCTGTCATGTTGGAAAAATTCGATCAAGCGGAATTTTGCAACGAGGGGAGTCTGCCATTGAGCCAGGACAAGCGCTCCAGGTCGACAACGCTTTCTTTAGTGTATTTGATTTTAAATTAATTCAAGGAAACGAGCAAAAAGCCTTGATCGGGCCAAATGATGTCGTCATTACGGAAAGTATTGCAGCGAGATTATTCGGTCCGGATTGGCAGCGCTCAAGTAATGTCCTTGGGCAGCAGATTCAATTTAACAAGGATCGTTTATTGTCTGTCGTAGGGGTGGCGTTTGATCCTCCAACGAATTCCCATATTCAATTTGATGTGCTTCTGTCGTCTCGTTATGATGAGTTGAATTCACGTAATTACAATTGGGAGAGTAATAATTATAACACCTATATCCTTTTGGACCCCAGTGCCGATGCGCAAGCCTTAGAGCGTAAACTTCATAAACATCTTGGCAAGTATGTGTCGAATACGTCGGACATCACGCTTTTTTTACAACCTCTCTCGAAAATTTACCTTTTCTCCGATTTTGACTTTCAGACTGACTGGAGTAAGACAAGTGATATCGTTTACGTCCGGATTTTTCTCGCCGTGGGTTTGATCGTCCTCCTGATTGCATTAAGCAATTTTATTAATTTGTCGACCGCGCGTGCTACCAAACGGGCAAAAGAAATAGGCGTGCGTAAAGTCATTGGCGCCCTCCACAAGCAATTGGTGACGCAATTCCTAAGCGAATCATTGATCATGGCTTTTCTTTCAGTATGCCTTGCGTTGTTTTTACTGCAATTGCTGTTGCCATTGTTAAACGAGATATCAATGAAGTCGCTTCACATTCCCTTCGCAGAGCCATATTTTCTCCTGATAGTCGCAGGGTTCACCCTGCTCATCAGTCTAATGGCTGGTATTTACCCCGCCTTTTATCTATCAAATTTTCAGCCAGTGAAGGTTTTGAAGGGATTTTTTTCTTCTGGTAGCGGCCAACTGTTCAGACAGTGTCTTGTTGTCGGGCAGTTCACACTTTCTGTAATTCTCATCATTGGGACAATTGTGATATATCAGCAGCTGACCTTTGTGCAGAATAAAAATCTTGGCTTCGATAAATCTCAGCTGTTATATATTGCTTTGAAAAATGATCTTCCTGCCAAGGCATTGCTGATGAAAAATGACCTGCAAACGCATACCAGCATCGCCAGTGCCTCCATCGCGTCAAACAATTTAATCGATGTTATCCGGTCAACCGGTGCAGTTGAGTGGGAAGGTAAACTTCCTGAAGATAAAATACTGCTGACGCATATGAACGTCGACTATGATTTTTTATCTACCACCGGTATGACCTTAATATCGGGGCGAAATATAAATCCTGACATTTCCAGTGATACGGTCTCCGCTTATCTTATTAATGAAACCGCTGCAACCCGAATGGGCTGGAGGCCCTCGGAAGCGCTTGGCAAAAAATTAGCGATGTGGGGATACAATGGCGAAGTCATAGGTGTGGTAAAAGATTTTCATTTCCGTCCCATGACGGCAGCTATCGAACCATTTTTATTTCGTTACTGGCCCAGGGAATCCTGCTCTGGTCTATTTGTAAAGGCCAAAGCTAATCAGATACAGGATGCCATGGCTGTGATTGAGAAGATCTATAAGAAGTATGATCCTCAATCTACCCTTTCATACCAGTTTGTCGATGAAGGTTTGCAAAATCAATATCGGATTGAACAAAACACTGGGCGCATTGTATTGTGCTTTTCTGTGCTTGCGATTTTGGTTTCGTGTTTAGGATTATTCGGACTGGCAACCTATACCGCTGAACAACGAATAAAAGAAATTGGCGTTCGCAAGGTGCTCGGTGCCAGTGTTGGAAGTATCGTCAAACTTCTGTCTCACGATTTTGTAAGGCTCGTGTTCATAGCAATTCTAATCGCTTCACCGGTTGCATGGTGGAGCATGGACCATTGGCTTAAGGATTTTGCTTACAAGATTAATTTGCAATGGTGGATGTTTATCCTCGCCGGCATGATGGCGGTAATTATTGCGTTACTAACGGTGTCCTACCAATCCTTTAAGGCTGCAATGGTCAATCCTATTAGGAATTTGAGAACTGAATAACAAGTGAAAATAAAAACACCGATACCGCCTAAGCTAGCGCAAAGAATTCTTCGCAGTTTTCTACGGGATGACCTTGCGGAAGACGTACATGGTGATCTTGCAGAAAAATTTTACGTCACACTAAAGTCGAAATCTCTTTTTGCTGCGAAATTAAATTACTGGTATCAGGTTTTAAGTTACCTGCGTCCATTTGCAATACGAAAATCAAAACCAATTCATTCTAATCAGTACGCTATGTTTCAAAGCTATGTCAAAATCGGTTGGAGAAACCTCTTAAAGAACAAGGGATATTCATTGATCAATATTGGCGGACTTGCCATGGGAATGGCGGTAGCGTTGCTCATTGGTTTTTGGATGCTGGACGAATTATCGTTTAATCGATACCATAAGAATTATGATACGATAGGGAAGGTGTACCGCTTAAACAACTGGGGAGAAGGCATTGAGGCCAGTACGCCTCAGGTGGTAGGTCTCGGTTCGTTGCTTAGAGCTGAATACGGCTCCCAATTCAAACAGGTAGTAATGGTAAGGCAACGAATGGAGGAGCGGGTATTCACGCTAGGAGAAAATAAACTTACACAAGGTGGATATTTTATACAGCCGGAAGGTGTGGAAATGTTTAGTCTAAGTATGCTGGCGGGTGACGGCCCGCAATCGTTGAAAGACATGAAGTCGATTATTCTTTCAGCGTCACTGGCTCGCAAACTATTTGGAAGTGATGAACCTGTCAATAAAGTGATCAGCATGGACGGTGCAATTGACCTGACGGTAACTGGTGTATATGAAGATCTGCCGAAAAATTCCGATTTCTACGGAGCTATGTTTTTCGCCCCGCTCGACTTGTATCAGGGAGGGCCCGACCGTTTAAATGCGTGGGATAATTATTTCGTCACGATCTATGTGCAACTGCATGATAAAGCTGCATTCAATGATGTTTCTGCTGTGATTAAAGACGTGATGCTGGCGCACGTAGACAAAGAGACAGCGGACACCAAGCCGCAACTCTTTGTTCATCCGATGGCGGAATGGCATTTGAACTCTGAATTTAAGGATGGAAGAACGGTTACCAGCAAACCGATGAAATTGGTTTGGTCATTCGGGATCCTTGGTGCCTTTGTATTGATCTTGGCATGCATCAATTTCATGAACCTCAGCACAGCACGTTCAGCCACAAGAGCCCGCGAAGTGGGTATCCGCAAATCCATTGGCTCATTGAGGAGTCAGTTAATTCAACAATTTTTTGGTGAGTCATTGCTCGTGGCGTTGCTTTCATTTGCCGCGTCACTTTTATTGGTTGCACTAGCGTTACCGTTATTTAATGAAATTTCAGATAAAACTATGCAGATCCCCTGGAACGATTTGCGATTTTGGGCTATCGGATTTTCCTTTGCAATCTCTACCGGGTTGGTTGCAGGAATTTATCCCGCACTATACCTTTCATCTTTCAATCCGGTAAAGGTATTGAAAGGGACCTTTAAAGCGGGGCGATACGCGTCGTTTCCCAGGAGCTTCTTAGTTACGGTGCAATTCACAGTATCCATTTGCCTGATCATCGGCACCGTTGTTATATATCAACAAATCCAATTTGCTAAGAACCGTCCCATCGGATATTCCAGGGAAGGTCTGCTTTCACTTCATCCTCGGTCTCCTGAATTCAAAGGCAGGTATCAGATTTTGCGAAATGAACTAAAGAAAACGGGAATGGTGGAAGAGATGGCCGAAGCCAATTATGCGATCACCAGTACGCTGGGTTGGAATGGGGGATTCTCCTGGAGGGATCGGAAATATGATCCCAGCTTCAACACCATATTCGTAACACACGAGTACGGCAAAACGATTGGATGGGAATTTGTACAAGGCAGGGATTTTTCGCGGGAGATTTCAAGCGATTTGTCTGGCATCATTATCAATGAATCTGCCTTAAAAATACTTGGACTTGAAAACCCCATTGGCGAATCACTCAGTTGGCGTCCCGGAGGGTCGGAGCGAGGTACCTATAAAATTTTGGGTGTGGTCAAAGATATGGTGAAGGGATCACCGTTTGATCCGACGGATGCGTCAATCATCTTTCTCAGTGAAGACGATCTTAGGAACTTATACATCAGAATAAACCCGCATGTAAGCGTGCATCAGGCTTTGCCTGAAATACAAAGAGTATTCAAAGCGATCGTACCTTCCGCGCCTTTTGACTATACGTTTGCAGATGAAGATTACGCGGCGAAATTTAAGGCGGAGGATCGAGTGGGCACACTTGCCGCTGTTTTTACAGGGTTAGCAATATTAATCAGTTGTCTTGGTCTATTTGGCCTCGCATCATTTGTGGCAGAACAAAGGACAAAGGAGATTGGAATAAGAAAAGTCTTGGGGGCTTCGGTGCTTAACGTCTGGCAGATGCTTTCCCGAGACTTTATTCGACTAGTAATTATCGCTTGTTTTATCGCAGTACCTATTTCATTTTATTTTATGAATGCCTGGCTGCAAGGCTATACTTATCGCATACAAATTTCCGGATGGATCATGGTCTTTTCGAGTGTTTCCGCACTTGCAATTACGGTTATAACCGTGAGTTACCAGGCGATCAAAGCAGGTAGGATGAATCCTGTAAGGAGTTTGCGATCGGAATAAATATCAGGATGGCCAGGATGGTATCAGGATGAGCAGGATCGGGATTTAAATGAATAACTCGTATCGCATAAAAAATGAGGGTGCCCGACTGGATATTCGATAACGCGATAACCTTCCAAAGATCTAAGCGAACTCGAAGCCGCATAACTTTCAGCGCCGATTTGAGGTCTAATACATTTTGCAAGTATAGCGATATCCGAATCCTGACCCTCCATAAATCCTGACTGTCCTGATCTATTTTTACTGACTCTAAATAAGATTCTACCAAAAGAAGTTCTTGACCCTTTGTGTAATTTCGTTATATATTGCGCAATCGATTGCGCATTTTGGCCTTTACGAACGAAAATCCCAACGTATAAATTAAACACCCATGAAAACCACAGACAGTGTAACGCGAAGAAATTTTATCGCCACAACAGGCGCGCTCGCAGGAGCAATGATGGCAAATCCCCTAACGTCAGCCGCATCATCCTGGAGTGCCGATAAGAAAAAGAGAATTGCGATAGTTGGTACAGGAAGTCGTGCACACGGCATGTGGTCGAAGAGTGTATTGGAAGCATACGCCGATAAATTAGAATTTGTCGCGCTATGTGATATAAATCCTGGACGAGTTGAATCGTTTAAAAAGTCTACCGGCTTTACCTGTCCTACATTTACTGACTTTGAAAAAATGATGAAGGAAATCAAACCTGATACCTTGATCGTGACGACTGTTGATTCCACTCACCACGAGTTTATTATCAAAGGAATGGAAATGGGCGCGAATATTATAACAGAAAAGCACATGACAACGGACGAGCAGAAGTGCGAAGCAATCTTGGAAGCTGAAAAGAAAACCGGCAAAAAGGTGACTGTCACATTCAACTATCGCTATTCCCCTCATCGGGCAAAGATCTATGAATTGCTGCGCAATGGTTCTATCGGCGACTTAACTTCCGTTGATTTTCACTGGTACCTTGATACCAGCCATGGTGCGGATTATTTCCGCCGTTGGCATCGATTAAAAGAAAAAGGAGGGACATTATGGGTGCACAAAGCTACCCACCATTTCGATCTTCTGAACTGGTGGCTTGACTCCGATCCGGAAGAAGTATATGCTTCCGGTGCTTTGAATTTTTACGGAAAGAATAACAGCTTCCGTCACACGAATTGTCGGCCATGTCCGCACAAAGACAAGTGTAAATTTTATTACGATATCACAAGAAATAAAAACTACATGATGTTGTACGTTGACAACGAAAAGCACGATGGTTATTTGCGCGATGGTTGTGTATGGAAGGAAGATATTAATATCTATGATAAAATGGCTGCTACAATTAAGTACGCGAACGGCGTTCAGGTAGCCTACTCGTTGACGACTTATTCACCATACGAAGGATACCGCATTGCATTCAACGGCACAAAGGGTAGAATAGACGTATGGATTGAAGAAAGTAATCCTATTGAAAAACGCGACTACGATGAAATCGTCCTAACTCAGAATTTCGGCGCACGTGAATTTATCCGGATTCCAGAAGGAACGAGTGGTCATGGTGGCGGAGATAAACTTTTGAAAGATAAGATTTTCGGAGGTGTTACTGAAGACCCTTTGAATCAAGCGGCAAATGTTCGCGATGGTGCATTATCAATCTTAGTGGGTATCGCTGCACGGAAAAGCTGTGAAACCGGTCAGGCGGTTAAAATTGCAGATCTAACCAGCATCAAGCCCGGCGCAAAACGGCAATCAGCTTCCATATAAAAAAACACAAATTTGCCACGAAGGCTCTGAGACAATAAGATTCTTGAGCGGAATCCCGGTTAATAGCGAATAGGCTGTGAAAGGATTTCATAGTTGACTTGCAAGGCCAAGGGATTCCGCGCACGGGCATATTGCTTTTCATCGATAACGAGAATGCGCGGAAGGACGGTTTTAATTTTTTTGGACGTCTCCTAAAGGCACTGATTTCGTTGTTCATAAGTAGCACTTCGCGGTGCGCTACGCACTCCAATCGGAGCCGTCATTCCGCGCTTGCATGATGACTACGAAGAACAAAGCTTAACTTGAGCGGAATCCCGTTGATGGCGAATAGGCTATGAAAGGCATTTCATGGTTGACTTGCACGGCCAAGGGATTCGGCTCACGGACATGTTGCTTTCCTAGATAACGAGAATGCGCGGAATGACGGTTTTATCTTCGTTTTTCTGCCGGCTGAACGTTGTTAATGTACGACTACCAACGGCAGCCTATCAGTAACATTTCTATTTTAATAACCAGTTACAAATGCCCGATTTCATTTCGTTTTAAGAGCGAGGGGAGACGTAGGTTGATCATCTTCTAAAAACTTGCAGGCAATTCTACCATTTTTTGATTCGTGCCTTTAAATTAATTCCAATTTCCATATTCTTGTTTGATTTTTGATATAGCTTTCACGTGCTATTGCATCAGTAACCAGTTCGAATCCCTCGTAGTAGACCAGTTTGTAAATATTGTACTTACTAGTAAAGGATTTGTTATTCTGTTTCGTTTTATGTTCCCAAACTCTGGTCCGTAAATCGGTAGTAACTCCAACGTAAAGGACTCGGTTGTTAGTGTTGGTGAGGATATAGACCCAAGCTGCATGCATCATTCAACTTACAATCGTTTAAAGTAACGGTCAAGCAGTAAATGCAAGATTCATCATTGCTGAGTGGCAATGCGCGCCACACACTCCAATCGGAGCCGTCATTCCGCGCTTGCATGATGACTACGAAGAACAAGCTTAACTTGAGCGGAATCCCGTTGATAGCGAATAGGCTATGAAAGGCTTTCATAGTTGACTTGCAAGGCCAAGGAATTCCACTAAGGACATGTTGCTTTTCATAGATAATGAGAATGCGCGGAAGGACGGATTCTAATTTCTTTTGTGCGTCTCCCTAAGGCACTGATTTTCATCATTCATGAATAGCGCTCGGCGCGCTGCACACTCCAATCAGAGCCGTCATTCCGCGCTCGCATGATGACTACGGAGAACAAAGCTTAACTTGAGCGGAATCTCATGATAGTGAATAGGCTATGAAAGGCTTTCATAGTTGACTTGCAAGCCCAAGGGATTCCGCTCACGGACATGTTGTTTTTCATAGATAACGAGAATGCGCGGAATGACGGATTCTAATTTCTTTTGTGCGTCTCGCTAAAGGCAAAGTTCGGGATTTCTTTGTGAACCTTAGTGTCCTAGTTTCTTTGTGGCTAATTGTCCCTGTACGCTCACTTAATCGGTTCTTCAATTTCTTTGGCGTATGCCTTAGAAAAATCCTTTTTCATCGCGTGGCTTGCCACGAATTGCATCCCCTGGAGAATATGGTTCAGGTAGGTTGGATCTTCATAGTCTTTTTTATCGTGACCTAACGTGGTGATCCAAACAGTTCCTCCATCATAATGCTGATACCATGCTGCAGGATAATAACGATTAAAAAAGCCAGCCGCTGCTTTCGCTTTTTCTTCGTCCTCTTTCACACTTGTCAGGTCGTGCGCGAGAATCACATTTATTCCTGGATACATTTCTTTCAGAAAGTACAATTCATCTTCCTTCTTCCAATTGGATGGTAAATTTTTTGCAGACGCATGACTTGCGTCGATCACCTTTAATGTTAATGGCTGAAACTTCGGATGCCAGGCGAACGAACCACCCAATAGCATTTTAAACCATGTCCAGTTTCTCTCAGTTCCCAACGCAGAATGTAATCCAACAAATCCGCCGCCG
>DASQTN010000004.1:0-2907 GCA_035641895.1 Chryseolinea sp.
CCGCCAGCACGAGGGGAAGAAGAACAGCAGACAATCCCTCAAAATTATCACTGAAGCCAGGGACCATAAAGGCTGCTCCCAATACCATAGTTCCCACAATAGAGCCGACGTATGATTCAAACAAATCTGCTCCCATTCCGGCAACGTCTCCCACGTTATCTCCTACGTTATCAGCAATGGTTGCAGGATTTAAAGGGTGATCTTCCGGAATACCGGCTTCTACTTTTCCTACCAAGTCAGCTCCAACGTCGGCTGCTTTTGTATAAATTCCACCACCTACACGAGCAAAAAGCGCTATAGATGAAGCGCCAAAGGAGAAACCTGTTATCACCGTGATCACCTGATTCAAGCTCATTTGATCGCTTATACCAAACATCTTAGAGTAAATAATGAACAATACACTCAATCCCAAAACACCAAGACCAACTACACCCATTCCCATAACTGACCCACCTGCAAATGCGACTTCAAGCGCTTTGCCCAAACTTGTGCGAGCGGCATTCGTCGTTCTTACATTGGCTTTGGTGGCTACCCGCATTCCGATAAAACCGGCCAGCGCTGAACAAAATGCTCCTAACACAAAGGATAAACCTACCAGTGGGTGCGAGCCCTCACTATCTGCCGTGAACGCAAGTAATAATGCAACACATACAACAAAAATGGCCAACACTTTATACTCAGCTTTCAGAAAGGCCATGGCTCCCTCGGCTATATGGCCTGCAATTTTTTTCATTTTGTCGGTGCCGGCGTCTTGCCTTTCCACCCACGCACTTTTCCAGACGACGAAAAGGAGGCCGAGAATTCCAAATACTGGTAGTAGATAAAGAATGTTTTCCATATAGATTTAGATTTGCATTACGTTCAAAAAGCCCTTAACAATATTGAGCGGTTTTTAAAGTGTCGCAAATATAGAAGAAGAACAATAACCAGCAAAATTTAGGATGATGGCTCGTTTAAGAATGAAACAACTGTTTCAAGGTTAGCCAAAGATTTCTTTTTCGTACATCATCCAATTGGTCAAGTTCATCGGCGACAACGATTGCAACATCATTCTGGACGACCCTCTCATACATTTTATTGGAGCTTCTCAGGCTCGACCCAAAAGCAATAATATAATCAGGCCGATAGGCACTGAAGTCAACGGCATCAAATTCGGCACGATGAATAATTTGAACGGACGCCAACGAAAGTTTTACAGAACTCAAAATTTTCGTCAATAACGTTCGTTCATCTTCTTGTATGTCGGCCCAAGGCTTGCGAACCAATACCAGAATTTTTCCACGAATATTATATAGTTCTTCTTGATAAAGATTTTCCAGTGGATGCGTTTGTGTCATGGCTACGAAATATCGAAAATCGACTTTAGTTCTTTTGCTTCGGATGGTTTCATTCTGCCGGCCAAAATTAGCCGAAGTTGTCTCCTTCTTAGCGCTCCATCATAGAATTCTGTTTCCTCCGGAGTTTGGGGTTCAACTTCGGGGACATCGATCGGACGCCCTAATTGGTCAACAGCAACAAACGTAAAAAATGCACTGTTGCTTTCCGTCACGGTATTCGATGGAATATCTTCCGCTTTTACATCTATACGGACTTCCATAGACGAGTTAAAAGCACGGGTTACTCTCGCTTTAAGCGTCACAACATTGCCCAGCCTTATCGGATGTTTGAATGAGATGTTATCTACCGAAGCAGTTACCACTATCCTGTTTGAATGCTTTTGGGCAGCAATCGCTGAAACAATGTCCATCCAATGCATGAGCCGTCCACCCATTAAGTTATTTAAGGTATTGGTATCGTTGGGAAGAACCAGTTCTGTCATGCTTACGGCCGACTCGTGTGGGAATTTCTTTTTACGGGACATTTACTATAGAGGGTTTAAAGCTGTCGTACGATTAAAACATAGTATCCCGAAGGTTACTCAAACGTTACCATTTAGCTACTAATCGTTAGTTCGTGCAAAAATCATAAAAAATACTTTGCAATCAAGGGTATCATTTCATTATTTCGGGTCCTCAAAATGCAAGCGACACATTTTATATCTATTTCTACGACTTTCGTTTCGAAAGCATCTATCGCTTGTGCCGCATCTATTATTATTATTACAAACATTATTACGGGGTGACCCGTGCGCGATTTTATACCCCCCGCCGTGCCTTATAGTGTCCATCTCCAGGAGTTAGACGACGGCCCCAGATCAATTTTAACTAGTAAATATTAACTGTATTTTTTTCATGAAGGTCCTGAAATTTGGTGGTTCTTCGGTAGCCACCCCCGAGCGAATCCAGTCAGTCATAGAAATCGTCAAACCCTATTTGAGCGGAGAAGTAGCGATTGTGTTTTCCGCATTTGGCGGAGTGACGGACACGTTGATTCATATCAGCACCTTGGCATTGGAGGGAAACCTCGAATATAAAAATACGCTAGCCGAATTAGAGAAAAGACATCTGACGGCCGTTCGCGCACTCGTCAACATCCAGAAACAAAGTGGTATTCTGGCGCAAGTTAAATTCATGATGAATGAACTGGAAGATGTTCTTCACGGCGTGTACCTGGTGAAAGAACGGACAGTCCGCACGTTGGATTATATTATGAGTTTTGGTGAACGGATCTCCGCATACATCATTTCCGAAGCGTTTAAAAATCATGGACACGCAGTCGAATTTCTCGATGCCCGCACTGTAGTTCGCACAGATGGAAATTTTGGCCATGCGAAAGTTGATTTTGAAGTTACGAATAGGCTTATCCGTGATCATTTCAAGCACCACACCAATGTTCAGATCATTACCGGGTTTGTAGGCACTGCTGAAAGTGGTGAAACGACCACGTTAGGTCGCAGCGGTTCTGATTATACGGCAGCGATATTTGCAGGCGCGTTAAATGCAACCGACCTGGAGATCTGGACCGATG
>DASQTN010000005.1:0-3748 GCA_035641895.1 Chryseolinea sp.
GTTACTAGACAAGAAAACGTGGGAAAAGAAAGTCATGCCTGAAATGGCATTTCGGATGGGATTAGATAATTCTCCGTTAAATACAATCTCGTTCGAAGATCAGTCTGCTATTCTAATGACACTGCCAGATCGGCCAATGATCAGCGAGCAAGACTGGGAAAGCATTAAGAAATATTATCATGACAATGCACCAGACTCCCTAACGATACCTGACCAAAAAATAACTGACTCCATCACGCAGTTTGATGTGAAGCCGATCCGGCTTCCAGTAGCACAACACCAAGTGGTGACGTTAATCGCCCAAGACTCAGCAAAGGATAAAATTTACATTGGAACACGACAGGGAAGATTGTACGAGTTCAATCACAAATTAGAAGTCACCGATTCTTTGAAAATTCCAAGCGCACCGTCAAAGGTGATACTTCGGGCGAATGAAAACCCGACAATACTCTTCATGGGAATAATGGATCCTAATGAGCAGCCGGCTGGCAATGTATCGGTGCTTCAACCGGACCGGACGTTGGTAAAAAAAATTGATTCACTGCAACGACCCGTTGATTTTGAACGTGTGGATTTTAACAACGACAACGTTGAAGACTATGTCGTCTGTAATTTTGGAAATTATACCGGATCACTAGCGGTTTACCAGGCGCTTGAAAATGGAAAATTCCGGAAGCATTTTCTCTCCAATGCATCAGGTGCACGACGAGTAATAACGAGAGATTTTGACGGGAATGGGCTGCCGGACATCCTCGCCTTAATGACGCAAGGCGATGAACGCATTCTTTTATTTTACAACCAGGGAAACTTTCAGTTTCGTCTTACAACAATTACTCGCTTCGATGCAGTGCATGGTTCAAGTTATATGGATATCGCCGATTTTAACAATGATGGAAAACCGGATATTGTCTACACCAATGGTGACAATGCTGACTACTCGTCAATTTTAAAACCCTACCACGGCGTCCGCATTTTTCTAAACAGCGGAACCAATGAATTCAAAGAGACTTGGTTCTATCCTATGCACGGGGCATCGCAGGCACGCGTTTCGGATTATGATAACGACGGAGACCTGGACATCGCCGTTATTTCCTTCTTTCCGGACTTTAAAAATCTTCCTGAACAAGGATTTATTTATTTCGAGAATACCCCCGGGGGATTTAAACCCCAGATAACCCGGTTGGCGAGCAAAGGCCGATGGATGACGATGGAATCTTTTGACTATGATCTAGATGGAGATAAAGACATCTTATTGGGCTCATTGACCTTCCCTAACCTTGTCCCCTCAGACGTCCTTGCCGAGTGGCGGCGAGATCAAGTGTCAATCCTGTTGCTAGAAAATAAACTAGCACCTAAGTAATACCACACCGCTCCCTTGATATGAGAAAATTTAATATCTGAATGTTTGCTTTTATATAACTAAACGTTTAGTTTTATACCTAAATATATAGTCAATGAAAGATTTGAAAGAACTCACCAAGGCTGAGGACCAGGTCATGCAAATATTATGGGACCTTAAAACAGCCTTTGTCAAAGATATAATCGAACGCATGCCTGAACCGAAACCGGCCTACAATACAATCTCCACTATTGTAAGGATTCTGGAAACAAAAGGATTCGTCGATCATAAAGCTTATGGGAAAACACACGAATATTTTCCCCTTATCAGTAAAGAAAAATACACCAAATTTTATCTGAATAATTTGTTAAGGGGATATTTCAATGGATCGTTTCAGAATCTTGTGTCCTTTTTTGCGAAAGAAAACAAACTGGATAGTAAAGCGATTGAAAAGCTGTTAGACGAAATTAAAAACCAAAAATAATGAACGGCTATCTAAATTATTTTATTGAAGCCAATATCGGATTGATCCTTTTCTTGGCTGCATACACCATACTGCTTAGAAAGGAGACTGATTTTAAAACAAAAAGAGTGTTTTTATTGATCGGTATTTTTGCTTCCATAACGTTTCCCCTATTCCACATTGGATATGAAGCCACTACCCTTCCCACTTTAAGCCGGGTAATACCATCATACCTGCTACCCGAATTCACAATTGTTGCCGATGGTACAACGAAGTTAGAACCGGAGTATATCAAAAATGCAGGTGAGCTGTGGTTTTATCTGCAAATAGTATATGTTATTGGGCTAATTTTTCTTTTGACGCAGTTCATCATTCGTCTATTCAACTTGCTGCGCACGATTAAGAATTCCCGCGCAGCGCAAATTGGCAAGCTTAAGGTGGTCGAGTACGGAGAAAATCAACCGACTTTTTCGTTCTTCAATTTCATCGTCCTTGGACAGACAAATTTTCTCTCCATTGAGGAAAAACAAAAGATCATAAAACATGAAGCGGTACATGCTGCTCAACTTCATTCATTCGATATACTTCTGTTAAACCTGATCAGCATTTTCTTTTGGTTTAACCCTTTCCTGAAAAGTTATAAAAAGATTTTTGTTCAGCTTCATGAGTTCGAAGCAGATGCGCGCGCTGTTGAAAACCGTGATGTGAACGAATATTGCAACCTTTTGGCGCGGGTTGCATTGACGTCGGCCGGCGTCAGACTCGCCAATCACTTTAATAATTCTTTAACAGTCAAACGAATTCAAATGATGAGAACAATAAAAAAGAAAATAAAACCGTGGAAAATGCTGGCGGTGGCCGGTGTCATTCCGCTTGCGTTTTTTTTCATCGCCTGTCAGGACCAAATTGCCAATGAAGTAGCCGAAATTGCGAAAAGCTCAAGTATGGCAATTGACATTCCCAAGGAGGTGCAAGAAAAATATGATCAGCTTCAACAGGCAAATCCTCAGAAAAAGTTTTTGCTGATGGAAACCGACGAGAACATGGTACCCAAACTTGAAGAAATGAAATCCAAGTTCGAAAGTTTGGATCAGAACCAGATCGCCCACATTGAACTGATAACACCCACAGTAAAAGAATCGGAAGATGTCAGGACCTTTGCGATCATCGAGTATACTGGATATGTCAATGATATCAGCGAGCGTTCAAAACTTGACGATGATGTTTTTACTATGGTTGAAGAGACCGCTACGCCACAGGGTGGCATGCCCGTTTTTTACGAGCATATTGCGCACGAGATGCTCTATCCGGCTCAAGCAAGGCGGATCGGTGTTGAAGGAATCGTTTTTGTCGAGTTTGTAGTTCAGACCGATGGTTCGATCACTGATGTTCGGGCTAAAAAAGGAATTGGAGCAGGATGCGACGAGGCGGCAATGCAGGCAGTCAAATCCTCGCCGAAATGGAATCCAGGAAAAAATAAAGGGATAGCGGTAAAACAGCGAATGGTGTTACCTATCTCCTTCAAATTAGGCGGATCAGAGTTCAAGGATGAGGCAAAAGCTCCCGAAAATTCCATCGATGAAGTCGTGGTTGTGGGTGAAGCTCCAAAGCCGAACTAATAAGAGATGTGAAAAGGCTGACCTAAAAAATGTCAGCCTTTTTCTTTATAATTAAATGTCTAGATTCTTGCCACTAAGACACCAAGGCATTAAGGTTCACAAAGCTGACTTGTTACGTCGTGAACCTTCGGTCTTTCAGACTTTGTGGCAAAATAGTGTTCGAATTAAAAGCAGGTCGCTTACTGCAGACATGATATAAAAAATGATCGCCCTGCTAACCGCATTTCAGCACAAGCTCATTCTGCCGACTTTTTGTCTAGCCGTCGCGATAGGCTTCGCCGGATATTTCATGCCTTGGTCTACTCCTATTGTTGAAGGAATCGGCTT
>DASQTN010000006.1:0-3648 GCA_035641895.1 Chryseolinea sp.
GAGGAAATGGAATTTTAATCTCGGGGTTCTTAAAATAACCATCCATTCTGGAAGCCAGATCAGACCCGGTCGAGATACCCTTTATCAAAGCTTCCTTGAGACCTTCGCTTACCTCAGCCGTTGTTAGCGGTTGTTCCAGGTCCATCGCTTTGTTTACTTCTCCTATTGTTTGACTGATTTGGGTACTGCTACACCCCGATATCAAAACAACATAAAAAACCGCCAGCATATTCTTCATGCGAACAAGGTAGAAAAAAAGTGTGTTAGATTTTTAGAAGATCTACTATTACTATTCCTTGATCGCTGAGTGTTGTCTATTGAGTGTTAAATGTTTCGAAAAAACATTTAACATTCAGTAAACAAGATTCCATTCTTAATTTTTAACGACGTGACTGTGTCTCCACGCCTTCGCTGTAAAAAACAGACGCTGAACCCAATACTTAGCACGAAGTCAAGTTTCGCAAACCAAAGTATTGTTAGAGAATTGGCAGCGCTTGACTGAATTAAAAATCATAAAGTATTCCAAACCCGATTCCTGCACGGTAAGGTTTTAAAGTAAAAGGAGCATCTAATTCTTCATTGACACGAATGGTTTGCATGAATACCGGCTGAACAAAGACCCGTACGCGCGCACTGATCCTGGCTTCATTTCGATAAAACACCTGGTAAGAAAAATAGCTCGATTCCGAATTTGTGTAGTCTTCCGAATTGCCATTTCTAAATCCGTGCTGATAACTGAGTCCAGCGCCCATCTTGTGACTCAATTTTTTGCCATAAAGATTATAAAGAATCCCGGCTTGTACACCCAGGTTTAGCATTTTATAGTTGACGAAACCTTCAGACAACTTGGGTGTAACGGTATAGCCTTTGTCTCCTGCCGACTCAACATTTGTCTGATTGTCTTTCTGGTAAAAATATTTTAACGTTTGATTCTGATGATAGAAGGAAAGACCGCTATAATACTCTAACCGTTTGCTGAGGTTACCCTGAACACCAAGGTCCAGACTGACGCCGAATCTTTCAACTGACAATATTGAAACATCGGAAAGTCGCTGAACAATAATGTCATCACTCGCTGCAGGGATTGCTCGTTGGAATGAAAGTGAGGGTGTAATGTTCACATAAAATGCCGGCTTGCGCTTGGGTATACGTTTTTCCTGCTTCGTTCCTTTCTGATTTTGCGCTATCGAATCCACCGGCATTTCGACAGCATCCATAACAGTCGAATCAACGGCCTGTACGATTTGTTTCATTTCCGCTTCGTTCAGCGAGTCAGGTAAAGCTGAAGGCATGTTTGGTGAAGCTTCACCGGTATGATGAGTAAGAAGTTGAGGATGACCATGAGTACTCCTTTGCTCAGGGAAGGTTTTTGACAAATCAATATGATTATTTGAATTTCCGGTTTGTTGCTTCCCTTCGCGCAATTCAAACGCGGTGTCATTTTCTTTGTCACCTAATGCTTCAAAGTGTTCATTTGCAATCGAAGAATCTAAAACCTTTTGCTGAAACTGAATTGTAGCCCCTGAAAGTGCAAAAACAAAAACCGAAGCCACCGTTGCAAAATAGTCAACCCATGGTAACCATCGTAGTGTGCGACGCGGCCTTAGTGCTGCATCAATATTTTCCCATACCAAGTCGTCCGGTTGCTCGGTATAATTTTCAAGCCGTTTTTCCAACTCATGAAATTGGTCGTTATCAGGAAAATTTTTCATAGTAATGCATCAAGTTCTGACAATTCAACTTTTCTTTTAGCAAGTACTTGGCGTGATGAAATTGTGACCGCGAAGTTCCTTCTGAAATGTGAAGCATCTCTGCGATCTCAGCGTGACTGAAACCTTCAATAGCAAACATATTGAAAACGACTCTGCAACCATCAGGCAGTGCGTTAATAAGCGAAATCAAATGTTCGTCGGTAAAGTTTTGAAGTGATGTTTCACCAGATGACGGGTGACTTGCAAGTTCTTCGATATTCGAAAACATCAACGCTCTTCCTTTTCCTTTGTGATAATAATTGATGGCCGTTCGCACGGCGATGGATTTCATCCACCCTTCTAACTTCTCTGAAGACTTTAATTGATCGAAATGCGTAAAAATCCTGATGAAGGACTCTTGCAGCACATCCTGAGCTTCCTCTCTGCTTTGAGTATACCTTCTGCACAAACCCATCAGCTTCCCCTTAAAAAGATCATAGAGGATGCGTTGAGCTTTCGCATCCCCTTTTTTACATTGTTCGAAAATATCGTAGTAGCTACGCATCCATCATGTTAAAAACCGATCCTCCAAGGGCTGAAGGTTTTCTTTGACTGTTATTTAGTTTGTTTAATGTATGCGACTGCACTACTACATCCTCCACCATTGCAAATTTCATATTTGAGTGAATCGTTTTTTTGCATTTGAAGATTCCGTTGATAAGCGATCTTCTTGTTCACCACCGAGGATGTGCCAAACAATGGCGAAGATGTAATTCTAAAATCATTCAAGTTTCCACACGTGGAGTCATTTAGCAAAACATCCAAATAAACCAATGCATTATTATTAGAAGAAATATCGATCGAATCGGCTGTTGCCTGAATGGTGCAAGCAGACACGGAGTCTTTTGTAATGCTAATATCCACACGTGCATTCTTACAGAAGGCGTCAATACAGACCTCATAAGTGAAGTAATCCGAAAACGGAAAACTCGCATTTGCTGGTGCTCGATAATTAAATCCATTTCCGACGAATGATGCCTGGCCAAAAATTGGAGGCACCTTCAAGTTCACCTGATATTGATTGATGGAGTGACACAGCGAATCATTTTGAAAAACCGGCAGCATGATCAGGCTATCGGCAGCGTCTTCATTAGAAATATGCAAGTCATTAGCCAGCCAGAACGAACATGCTGAATCTCCGGTGATGTAGACAAATCCATATGCTGTTCTGGACGTATCTGCAGCCAGTGAAAGTTTATACATGATTTTGTCAGCCCCGTCGAATGTTGCGTCAGGTGTGTACTTGATTTTGTTACCCATTACTTCGGCCTCGCCGAAATAAGGTGGGGAAGAGTCCGTGGGTTTATAAATCGACACAACCACATTTCCGCCACAAATAATATCGTTGTTTGTTACATCTACCAGCACGGGATCATGGGCAACACCATACACGTAATCGGTCGACGGGTAAATATTGCACGGCAGGTTTGTAGAATCATTTTCGATAAATATAACGACGCTGTCTCGCTTGATAACCTCATTGTCTAGGGTATATACTGTAAACTCAAAACCATCACGGCCTCTGGCGTCCCCAATAGAAGGTGAATATTGGAGTAAACCCTTTCCTAAATCGATGATTTCTCCGTGACGCGTTTCTGAAGTAACTGCTATTCGTACCGGTACATTCGTCTGAAGTTTAGCATTAAGATCCACTATCGTCGGGCTGTTTGCCAAAACATAAATTTCTTTACCATTGATGTCGGTAGTAGGCTGCAGCACGTCGGGATCAGAGTCCAAAACATCGCAGGATAGCGCTACCACGGAAATGCTGAATATCCAGAAACAATTAAAGGTCTTTAAGGTCTCGCTCATTTTTTTAGCTGTCATAGGGTATCATTTGAGTTCAATGGGTAAGACCAGGTTGGAACGCATAACGTTGGATGGTCGATAAAATTTT
>DASQTN010000007.1:0-9697 GCA_035641895.1 Chryseolinea sp.
CATATAAAATGCCGGATATATTCCGGTAAGTAGTCCGAGCAGCAAGGTAACGGCACCGATGTAAAAAAGATTAGTGGGATCATCCAGCAATGCAAGCAGAGACAATTGGCGATCCAATGCAGCATTGATCAACGGAACAAAGAACAAACTCAACGCTGCAGCCAGCATCAAGGCAAAAACGGCTAGTAAGGTGGATTCAAAAATGAACTGAAAAAACAGTTGTAACTTTTTCGCTCCGACAGTTTTTCTAACACCGATTTCCTTCCAACGGTGAGATGCCCGCGCTGTGGTCAGGTTCATGAAGTTCAAACTTGCAATAAGCAGGATAAAAATCCCGACAATTGAAAATATGTCAAGGTATTCTCCATTGAACTTTCGATAATTATTGTAGTCGTGCTCAATGTCTGTAGAAGCAAGATGAACATCCTGCAGGCGTTGCAAATACAATACATAGAATTTATTAATGTCGGGATTGTCCATGTGCCGGCTCATGAACGCTGGAAACTTCGCCTCTAATGCCTTTATATCGGTGTTGGGCTGTAAAACCAAATATGTATTCAGAAAATTACCTCCCCAACGATCATTGAAATCTTTTTCTTCGGTTGTGATGGTAGTTAATGATACCAATGCATCAAATTTCATGTGCGAATTTTCAGGTACTTCCTCAAGGATGCCGGTCACTTTATATTCTTTATCTCTAAATGTGATTGTGTTGCCCATTGCCTCGTCCGCACTTTTGAAAAACTTCAAAGCTGTTTTTTCGGTGACCATAATGCTATACGGCTCGTCGAGCGCCGTCATACGGTCGCCCTGGACGATGTTGAAATCAAATATTTCGAGAAATGTGCTGTCGACGGTTGCGAGAAATGGCAGCAAAAATCTTTTTTCCTCTTTGACTAAGAGTTGTTTTGGGCGGCACATGAAACGTGCATAGTTTGCTATTTCTGGAAATTCCTTGAGCATGCTCGGTCCCATACCGGGCATGGATAACGCGACCTTCTGAAGATTTGTACCTGGGAAATTCTGGACTTCATCAAGGCGGTAGATGCTTTCGTTTTTTTTGTGAAAGGCATCAAAGCTTCTCTCATCTTGGATGAATAGGTAAATGACCATGCAGGCTGTCAATCCAATGGCCAGGCTAAAAATGTTGATAAACGCATATAACGGACTTTGCCGAATGTTGCGTAAGGAAATCAGAAGGTAATTTTTGATCATATGGAAGGCTATAAAATCGGGTACTCGGCTAATTGAAAAAGGTTACCAGATTAATCTTGAGTTCTTAATGATAGCATAATATTGTTTAATAATCCACCAAAGACATTGACGCCTTTGCGGTTGGCTAGACGCCTTTCGACTAGCCTAGCTTCTAATTTGAGTTTCTTGAATCGCACGACCTATACACGAATCTTGCCACGAAGCCTCAAAGACACTAAGCTACGAAAATCGTCTCGTGAATTTTTTGTGACCTTGGTGGCTTCGCGTCTTCGTGGCTGGCATTGGTCGAAACTTAAGCGCTGAGGTCAATGAGGAATTGCGCTGAGAAAAATCCCGAGCGGTGCAATTAAAAACAGCCTTACTTCTTCTTAGCTTATTTCTTGTTATCGCTTACTAATTCCTGAATTGGTGTTCCTTCGGCTAAAGCTTTTATTCTTTGTAACGCGGTCGGCCACATTGACAAAAAATGTTCGCCAGCTTCCTCGGTGATATCCTGGTCGATGGTTAATTCCGTCTTTCCATTAACAGTCTTTAGAGTATAATTTTCAATCGCTCCAGACCAGCCCTTTCTTCGTCCTTCGTCTAAATTTTCCACACCATTCTTCAGGATGCCTAAATGCCGGAATGACATCACCTCGTTTGCAGTGTTTTCAGCGATCATCGATACCAGCCCTCGGTTTTTGCCGTCAAGAAAAAGGATTTTACTTCCTGGCTTCCAATCTGTTTCTGTTCGTGAGCCTTCAGCAAATGCAGAGGTCCATTGTCGGTAAGTGTCGTCATGCCAGAGCGTCTGCCAAACTTTTTCTCGCGGTGCATTGATGGTGGTCTTAAATTGATGTCGTTCCATAGCAGGGATTTAAGAGGTTTAACATGGAGCACTAATTTTTTAACAGGCGTTCACTTTTTTTGTTCACCTTACCCCGTCCGTTGGTTAGCACAAACGCACACAAAGGATGCTCAATGGTTTGTTATGCCTTATAAGTCAGCACATTGAGTCCACAAGCAAACGATCGTCATGGAGAAAATTTAAGTGAGTTTTTCCTGGAATATGTTAATCCCACATTCAGGGTGCCTGGATTTACAACCAAAGTCAGCTCATCGGGGAACTGATTGCGGATTAGTGGGGAAGAAAGGATAAATCTTTTATTTTCTTTACAACTCCAGCCTATAATCTTTGTAGCACGTAAGACGTGCAAACATCCGTGTTTATAGGGACGACATTTAACAGCCAAGGAACTAGGACGATTTTAAAAGTCATGCTAATTCAAAAACGTGCGCGATCTTTCTGAAATAACCTGGCGTACCTACGGCACTCCATTCACTACGTTCTTATTCTACCAACCTGTCGCCCCTACGGGGCTTTGTGCGGCTCGTCCCCGTTGATGACGCCAGAAGCCCAAACGATAGTCCCAAAGGACGGCAATGTGGTAGAACGTAAGAGGTCGCATAAATCGAGTCCCGTTGGGGACGACATTTATACCAACGAAATTGCTACGACTACGGGGACTCATTCCTTTTTACAGGCCTGCCACAATTTATATCAATCCTTCTATTCCTCAAAGATCTTACGGGTCGCCGAAAAATGAAACTGGCGTGCCTACGGCACTCAATTCATTACGTTATTTTTTCTATCAAACTGACGCCCCTATCGGGGCTTCTTTTTCCTTTCGTCAATTTGACTAATCTAAAACGCACGATAATCCCGTAGGGATGGCATTTTGGTAGCACGTAAACGTGCAAACATTCGACTGGGTAGAAACGACATTTAACAGCCAACGAACTAGGGCGATTCTCAAAGTCATGCTAATTCAAAAACGTGCGCGATCCTTCTGAAATAAGCTGGCGTCCCTACGGCACTCCAGCCTCTTATTTTTTTTTCTACCGAACGGGCGACCTAGGGGTTTAATGAGCTCGTCTCATTTGACAACGTCAGAAGTTCCCGCGATAGTCCCGTAGGGACGGCAATTTGGTAGCACGTAAGACGTGCATGAACAGAGTCCCGTGGGGACGACATTTAATAGCCGATTAAATAGGACGATTTTAATATTCACCTTAAAAGCAATTCATTTATCCATCCCTTCCGATCTTCAAGAACGCAGGGCTTTCGTGGAAAATGAAAACTGCCGTACCTATGGTACTACATTCATTACGTTCGTTTCTACCAACATGGCGCATATGGGGCTTTGTTCAGCTCTTATCATTTAACCCGCCCATTATCTTTTCAATTCACCGCCTGCACCCATTCATTGACGATTTTAAATCATGAGGGCTGTTTTTAGCATCCTTTAAAGCTGTGAACTCGTTAAAGAATTAGTAAATTATTTCCCTCATTACTCTCTATCCTATGCTTCGGAACTATTTCAAGATTGCTGTTCGCAATTTCGTCCAACAAAAATATTATTCACTCATCAATACATTGGGACTCGCCCTGGGAACGGCCGCCTGCATTCTCATCCTTCTGTTTGTGAAAGATGAGTTAAGTTTTGAGAAAGGCTACGCCAATAATCAGCAGATCTACCGGCTCGTAGAAGATTTTCCAATGGGGCCCCACATATCCCGATCCGCAACAGTCCCCTTTCCAACGAAAGCTAATTTGATGAATGATTTTCCAGAGGTGACGAACGCTGCTTTGATTTACAGGCCTTCAAGCTGGGGTCAGACCCCAGTGCTAAAATTGGAGGACGAAGAATATTTTGAAGACAACTTCATATTCGCTGAACATTCTTTTTTGGAGATCTATCAATTCCCATTTATTGAAGGAGATCCTGCGAAAGCTTTAATGGGACCTAATGAATTGTTATTGACGGCAACAGCGGCAAAAAAATACTTTGGCGATGAGGATCCCATCGGTAAACGAATTAACCTAAGCAACTTCGTTGACCTTGAAGTAATTGGCGTAATCCAGGATCTTCCGGACAATACGCATCTTCAGTTTGACATGATTGCTTCCTTTGAAACTTTCAAAGGATTTTTCGCAAACAACCCTACCTTCTTCGAGACCCAATGGACATGGGTAGCTGCCTGGATGTATTTTACCGTGGCCAATGAGCAAGATGCAGAAAAGGTAAGCAGTGGGCTGCCAGCTTTTGTGAAGGCACATTTCCCCGCTAACCTTTCCGATACTGGCTTGAAATTACACATGCAAAAGGCGAATGATGTGCATTTGACATCCCACCTGGAACTTGAGTTTGAGCAAAACGGAAACATTCAACACGTTTACCTATTCTCTTTCATTGCTATCCTCATTTTACTTATCGCCATCATCAATTTCATGAACCTCGCTACCGCGCGTGCGGCAAAGCGGGGAAAGGAAGTTGGTTTACGAAAAGTATTGGGAGCCCACCGATCAATGTTGGTCGCACAATTCATGGGGGAAGCCTTGCTTACAAGTTTTCTAGCAGTGTTAATTGCGGTTGGAATTCTTTATCTAGGCCTCCCGTGGTTTAATCAACTCACAGGTAAAAATATCGCCGTGAATTTGTTTCAAAATGGACCACTCCTTATTGGGCTATTGGTGCTGGGCGTCGGTGTCGGACTAGTAGCGGGAAGCTATCCAGCACTGGTGCTGTCGTCTTTTCAACCAACAGAATCACTAAAAGGAAAAGCTGGAATGGCAGGAAATAAAAACTTCTTGCGGAAAGCTTTAGTAGTTAGCCAATTCGTTATTTCTATTTCACTTATTATTTGTATTGGAATTGTATACAAGCAGCTTCATTACATTCACAATAAGGACATGGGCTTCAACAAGGACCAAATTGCCATGGTTGACTTTGGCTTCAACCAGTTTAATGAGTTTGGTCCCTTTAAATCTGAATTGCTTAAGGATTCAGACATCCAGGCCGTAAGTCTTTTGGGAGGAAGTGTGCCAGGGAAAGAGGAGGTCATTGAAAACGGATTTGTACCTAAAGGCACACCAGTGGAGCAGCAGCAATGGTTCAGCGTCATGTTTGCAGGGCATGATTTTGAAAAAGTATTAGACGTTGAATTTCTTCAGGGTCATTCTTTTCAGATTGGAAGTTCTACAGACTCGACGGGTTATATCATAAACGAGTCTGCAGCCAAGGCGTTGGGCTGGGGAACGGATGTAGCAGGTAAAACACTTGATCGTGTTACAGGGCCAAATCAAGCTACGGGAGAGGTGATCGGATTGGTCAAAGATTTCCATTATCAGCCTCTTTATGTTCCCATTAAACCTTTGGTGATTGTTCTAGGAGGTAATGTACTTTCCGTGAAAATAAATTCGGAAAACTTACCCGGTGCAATTAAATCGATCGAGTCCAAATGGAAGGCACAATTTGAAAAGAATCCTTTTCGCTATGCATTCATGGACGATAATTTTAATAAGATCTATACCAAAGAAGATAACTTCAGCAGGACCATTCAGTATTTTTCCGTTCTGGCAGTGTTCATAGCATGCTTAGGATTATTGGGATTGTCCTCCTATGCAACAGAAAACCGTAAAAAGGAAATCGGTGTTAGGAAGGTCAATGGTGCTACCACGTTCGAACTTGTTACTTTATTGATCAAAGATTTTTCGATGCTGGTATTGATTGCCTTTGTTATTTCTGTACCACTTGCTTACTATTTCGGTAGCAGATGGCTTGATAACTTCGCCTACCGAACCGACATTGGTATTTTTATATTTGTTTTGGCTGGGATCGTATCATTATTCCTTGCTGTACTAACGGTAAGCTATCATACTATTAAAGCGGCTCGTGCAAATCCTGTAAAGTCTCTGAGATACGAGTAAAGTGGAAAGCTGAAAGCTGAAGGTAGAAAGGTCAGTGGGCAGATGCTCGTTCTTGCGATGCGCGTGTCAAGCGAATTACAGCAAACACTGACAGCGCAGAATGCAATCATTGGTGCCAAGGATGCGATTCGTCTGAGCAACACGATTAGACATCATCAAATCGGTGACTAGTTCTCGCGACAGAGGTCCATAGTTGACAATCGTATCATTTCTCTAATGATTTAATTTCACGCATTACTCTTTCAAACCCATCTTTCGTTTGCTGGTGGGCATGTTCAAGCGCTTCTTGTACTTGATGGGAATCGAGATCCATTTTTCCCTGCCATAACAGACCGGCGACTTGCGCTGCAACGGCAGCGTCATAGTCGGTCAGAATATTTATTGTTTTGTAAATATCACCTTTGGAGGAATGGATAATCGTCTTGGCATACTCATAGGCAGCATCGCGTCTTTGATTGTTATCAGCATCGATCCAAACCGCGCCTGTGGAGCCAATGAGGTGTGGTGTCCAATCTGTTGATGAGGGTTGATAAGGCTTTGCAATGGGCCAATAAGGCCCGATAACGCCAGGACCTTCTGCAAGGGCAACAAGAAAAATATCATGTTTTGGTAACGGTATATCCCAACTGCCCTTCCATTTCTGACCGCCAACCCCGCTATTTTGAATCGAGGCTTCCCTGATTTTTATTCCATTGGCAAAAAGACTGACACGATCTGCGTTCGTCCAGGCCGGGCCGAAAACTTCTATCACAACGGTAAGGTTATCCGAAAACGGTACGAGCTCACCCGGACCATAGCGATTGTTAACGGTAATTCTCGTAAGCAATCCGAGGCTTACCATTACTTTGCCGTCACGGAAACTTTTGATTGCTGCAGCAACGTCTATTTTGCCGGAATTACTATCGTCAGCTTGAATATAGGTTCTCCCCTGTCCTACAATGTAACGGTTGACATCGTGAGAATCGCTCGAGCCAACAGGAGTTAAAAAGACACCGTGATTCAGCATCCCAAACCAGTCCTGGTAAAGATTCATAAAATTGGATTGCTGCGATCCGGAGTTAATGACTTCCATGGCATTGGCTGGAACAGTCCAGTTTCCATCATTGATACCCGCACTTGATAAATGCCGGCCGGGTCCAAACGGACGAAAATTATTATGAACATCGCGGGCATGGTTCAAAATAATTACTTTGTCATTTTCGGTATCCTGAATTTTAGACGTTACATCATTCCAATCTTTGACATTGTGATCCACCGGCGTTGCAGTGATATCCGTCTCAAATACGTTGAAGTGTCCAAACTTTGTTGTCAACTCGTCACCAACGATCGGAGTAAAATAATTGCGTACACCGGTTAAGTTCGCAGCCGGACGGAAGTCAACATGAATGTTATGATCGGTGGCAACCGGCAATTCAATTCCCTCACCTGCAATAGTAATAGCGCGTTCTTCTATCGTTGCATCGCCATGTCCGGAATGGGTTAAAGTATGAATGTGGGTATCGCTGCTCACCCATCCTTCCGTTGGCACTTCCTTTTTGATTCGAAATATTTTTTTTAGGCGATCTCCCCGTTTAATGACAAAGTTTGTTGAATCAATTCCATATTCGAACCCACGGCCGACATACATCTTGTAAGTACCTGCCGGCAAGTTAAGCGCTGCTTTTCCACTTGCCGTGTAAACCACTCCGGGCCGTACAGCTAATTGTTTGCTCTCAGATGATGACACTGTTTGAAGACTGCCATTACTGTTGACAACGGTTATTCTAGCAGGTAATAGATTACTCGTGGTTCCTTCAAAAACTTCGACATCAACAGAAGCATCTGATAACACCGCTGACAAGGGCCGGGCATATATTTTTATTTCACCTACGCGTATATCATCCGCGACTGTCTCCAGACATTTGATCAACAACTGATTTTCACCATCCCGAAGGGTACCAGCCCGCACGGGAAGATAAATGATCATGTCTTTTTCATCCGTGGCCAATGATCCAAGATCCTTACCATTCAGTGTTACACGCCACTCGAGCTTGACATCGTATTGCCGGATGGAAATTGTTTGTTCGGAATTATTGTTATCGGAGGCAAATTGAATTGACAGGTCTCTCAATTTTGATTTAGTCGGAAACTCTGACCATTCCCGTGGCTCCTCATTCCTGATATCCTCTATCAAATTATGAATAGTTTGTTCCTGCGCACAACACGTGATGAGGTTGCTTATGCATGCGCCCAAAAAAATCGCCCAATGATAGCTTTTCATATTTGCTTTTGCAGTCAATCTAGGTGCCACACTATTTACACAAAACATCAGATAGCCAAAAAGTTAACCCTTTACCAGATTTTTCTCTTATTTTAGGGCGCCAAAAAAGCACAGTTAACGCTATGAGCCATCCGTTTCATTATTTGTCGCTGGTTATATTTTTACTCTTTTCCGCCACAGCCTATACGCAATCTATTGAATTAAGCCGTATCAGTGTAAAGGGTAACAAGTTTGTGACAGCGGATGGAAAGCCAATCGTATTCAGAGGTCTTGATACGAGTGATCCCAACAAGTTAGTAAAAGATGGTCATTGGAATAAAGAATACTTCCTGGAAATGAAGAACTGGGGCGCTAATATCGCCCGTTTTCCAGTGCACCCTGTCGCCTGGCGGGAACAAGGAAAAGACAATTACATCAAACTATTAGACCAGGGCATAGCGTGGGCAAAAGAAGTTGGAATGTATGTCATTATTGACTGGCATAGCATAGGCAATTTGAGGACGGAGATGTATCAAAGTGATATGTATGAGACAACCCAGAAGGAGACATTTGAATTCTGGCGAACCATGGCAAAGCAATATAAAGACAACACTACGGTCGCGTTTTTCGAGCTTTTTAATGAACCGACAATCTACAATGGTCAACTTGGTCAATGTACCTGGCCACAATGGAAACTTATAGTTGAAGAAATGATTGGCATTATCCGGGCACACGGAGCAACAACGGTACCGCTGGTGGCTGGATTTAATTGGGCCTATGATTTAAAACCAGTGGCAACTGATCCGATAAACGCAGATGGAATTGGCTACGTCAGTCACCCGTACCCAATGAAGCGCAGCAAACCCTGGGAGAAGCAATGGACCGATGACTGGGGATTCGTTGCTGAAAAATATCCTTTGATCCTTACGGAAATAGGGTTTTGTGGCCCTGATGATAAAGGCGCTCATGTTCCTGTTATCAGCGACGAATCATACGGTGAGGCGATCACCAAGTATTGCAGGGAAAAGGGAATTTCATATACCGTATGGGTATTTGATCCAAACTGGTCACCCATGCTTTTCACAGATTGGAACTTTACGCCTTCGCGACAGGGTAAGTATTTCAAGGCCGCGCTTTTAAAAAAATAGTTTCTAAGATAGTTTCAAGTTTGAAGTTTCAGGTTTGAAGTTGGAGCTGTGTCCAAGGTTTGAATCCACATTGAAACGTTTTACCTGCAGAGTTACCAAATTAAGATCCATTATTTAAATAATTACGAAGCGCAAGAAAGAGAGTAATTCTGCGGCCTTTGCACTTACTTTTGCGACCTTTGCGTGAAATCGACATGCTTCATAAAGACATCTTGAGGTCAGATGCAAGAGCCTGCATAGAGTTTGTATTTCCTCCGTGTTACTCTTTAAAACTCCTGTCATTTCTCTGCGGTAATCTTGCAATTAATAGCTTCCATCTTCTTTCTTCTGAAAACTATAATACAG
>DASQTN010000008.1:0-2569 GCA_035641895.1 Chryseolinea sp.
GGGAACGCAATCCTGATGGTTTGATTCAATGAACCGATAGTTTCCGTTGTTTATTTTTCTGGCATTATGATTGAACGCTGATTAAGAATTCCTCAAATGATAAATCGAATGAAAACGATAATGAATAACATTTTTTGCTGCTTGTCGCTGATCTTACTGACATCATATATGCATACGATATACGCTCAGTCTTCTTACGAAAAGCATCACGTACTGATCGATGTTGCCCACGGCCAAAAATTTTGGAACGATCCAGCCGCCATGAAGGGGATGGATCCGAACTTTATCGAACGCGTTAAATACATGACGGATCAAATTACGAAGACATCTTCTTCTGTGAACGCAGATATCGGTTACATAAAAAATAAAATAAAACGGGCTGATCTGAAGAAGTGCGACTTGCTTTTTATTCACCTTCCCTCTTCTAAATACGATGCTAACGAAGCTGAAGCTATCGTTCAATACGTCAGAAAAGGTGGTAATTTATTCTTGGTAATGGATGTCGACTATTGGTCAACGCTCGAACAAACAAATGTCAACGCCATCGTAACCCCAACTGGAATAACCTTCGGGACAGATAGCCCGGATACACTTTCGGGAGGCTATACCAAGCCAGGTCCCATCACGGATAAAAAACTAAAAGTTACCTACCATGGTGGTCGGCTTGTTAATGGCGGCACACCGTTCTGTTATAATAACAATGCAAATCCCTTCGGCACGTTCACAAGTTTTGGTAAAGGTAAGGTAGTCGTGATGGGTGATGGAATGGTATCGTTATACATGACTAGTTGGAAAGATGTCAACGACTATCAATGCAGTGAATTTATGCATGATGTGTTTGCATGGCTTTTGAAATGAGTTTAAGCTGTCAGCGGTCAGCTTACAGCGTACAGCTTTGGCTACTTCTCGCCACTAAACTTTGCTGACTTTCGTTACACATTTTTTAATTTTTTTGAACATGAAGTCTCGTAGTGTATCAATTCTATTTCTTGTTGCAGCCTGCATGTTTGCTAACGCCCAGCAAGTGCCCGATCTTAAATTCAACTTCGAAAACCAGCGGCCCCTTTATCAGAAATCAAAAGGCCCGGTTATTACAATTGATGAAGCACATCTGAACTTTCATACGCTCGATGGCCGATACAGCCCTTTTGGAAAATTACTTACCGATGATGGATATATTCTAAAAGCAGGCAAAGAAAAATTCTCACCCACATTTCTTGAGACGACGAAAATTTTGGTGATCGCTAACCCAATGGGCGATACGGGTGAATGGAAGCTTCCGACATTGCCAGCCTTTACAGAAAAAGAAGTTGCGGTTGTAGAGGAATGGGTGAAAAACGGCGGAAATCTGTTTCTCATCGCCGATCATATGCCTTGTGCTGGCGCCGCTGCTAATCTCGCTGGAGCATTCGGTTTTAATTTTATCAATGGCTTTGCCTTTCGACGCGGCAACAAACCAGAAATGTTTTCAAAAAAATTAAAAAATCTTTCATCAAACCTCATTACCGATGGCCGTGACAATCGTGAAAAAGTAGATAGTATTGAAATGTTCACCGGCTCCGCATTCCTTGCGCCTCCGCAGGCAACGGTGATCACGAATCTTGATGATAGCTATGTAATTGAGCTTGCCTCTATAGCATGGCAGTTCAATGAAACAACACCAAAATTATCCGGAAGGCATTTCGTAAATGGCGCTATGCTGGAATATGGTAAGGGCCGCGTTGTCATCTTCGGCGAAGCCGCGATGTTCACCGCGCAGCTAGCAGGTCCCAATCAAACTCCGATGGGTATGAATCAGCGTTCAGCAAAACAAAATCCCCAACTATTGCTGAACATCATTCACTGGCTCGATGGAAAGTTGTGAGTGGTATCTTTCTCCTTGGGCCGCTTTCTTTTTAAAACTACCGTAAACGGCGGTAGGCAACAACCCATTTTTTTAGTTTTTGTCGATCCGGATTCCTACAACAGTGGTCTGCAACGATTTTACCATCGGTTGCAACATCTTTTTCGATTTAGTCAGCATTGACAAGCTCATCTTCCCGTTCAAAAGTCCGGGCTCGAATAATCCAATGATGTATGAAGAAAGTTACAATCGAAGCGGAAGACGGATATCGGTTAAGCGCATTGTTTGGTCAACCAATTACTGTTTCCAGTGGGACGATAATCATCAGCGCGGCCACAGGCATTAAGAAAGAATTTTACCTGAACTTTGCCAGGTTTTTGATCGGTCATGGATACTGCGTACTGCTGTACGACTATCGTGGGATCGGTGAATCAGCTCCGCAAAATTTAAAAACTTCTCCCATTTATATGCATCAATGGGGGACGCAGGATATGAATGCTGTATTAGATTACCTGATAGATGAGGGATACACTGCGGTCATCTGGCTTGGACACAGCATTGGAGCACAACTGGTGGGTCTTTTGAAAAATAGAAATCATGTTCAAAAAGTAATTTCAATAAATGCGGCACTGGGCTATTGGGGATACTTATCAGGACCAATGAAGATCGTGGTCTGGTTACTATGGTACGTCGTTGGACCTATGATGATCAGACTCTACGGGTACG
>DASQTN010000009.1:0-7874 GCA_035641895.1 Chryseolinea sp.
GCCTTTGTGTTTCCGTCATTTTCAGAGGGTTTCGGTTGGCCCGTAATTGAAGCTCAGGCTTGTGGTGCGCCGGTAATTGCCAGCAACCTCGCACCAATGCCGGAAGTAAGCGGAGGAGCAGCATTATTAGCTGATCCTTACAGTCCGAAAGATTTCGCTGAGAAGTTTCTAACGTTACATAGAGATGTATTGTTGAGAGAAGATCTCATTAAAAGAGGAATTAAAAACATCGAACGCTTTCATATTGATAAGATGATGCGCGCATACCTGGAATTGCAGGGAGTCAAGCAAGATTAATGTTTAATGTATGATTCTGAAAATTTTTACATGTTTGCTCCCATGGTTTCTGAGACGGCGGGCCTTGCAAAGTTGGTTTGGATTTAAGATCCATCCGACTGCGCGCATAGGGATGTCGTGGATTTTTCCAGATAACCTCATTATGGAGGAGCACGCAACCATCGATCACTTTACAGTCGCCATTAATCTCGGGCGTATCGAAATGAAAAAGAAATCAACTATGGGCCGCGGAAACTGGATAACCGGGTTTTCACTAAGTAAAAAGTCTCCTCATTTTCAACACCAACCCGATCGACATCCGGAATTGATTATGGAAGAGTCGTCTGCCATAACGAAAAACCATCATCTAGACTGTACCGATCGAATAATCGTAGGACGGTTTTCAACGATTGCAGGTTATAATTCTCAATTCTTAACTCATTCTATTGATTTAGTTAACAACCGTCAGGATAGCTCCCCAATTTCGATCGGCGAGTATACTTTTGTGGGAACTAACGTAGTCGTTCTCGGTGGATCTCATTTGCCGCCCCGTTGCGTTTTGGGCGCCAAATCACTTCTTAATAAATCCTATTCACAGGAATGGACCTTGTATGGCGGAGTGCCAGCAAAAGCACTTACCGAGATTCCGCGAGACGCAAAATATTTTCTTCGTAATGATGGTTTTGTTTATTGAGCAATCTTATTACGCCGAAACTAAAAAATTATTAGTGCTCCTTTGAAAGACATAAATATTAATGAAGCTGCTTCACGTTATTAACAGTATGGATCCTTCTTATGGAGGTACCTGTCAAGCTGTAAGAAATTTGGTGCCAGGTTTACAGAACCTCGGTGTGGAGAGTGAAGTAGTATCGATTGATGATCCGAATGCCACATTCCTCGGAAGGGATTCCTTTCCGATATCTGCCGTTGGTCCATCCCGTGGAGCGTGGAGTTACAGTTCGAAATTTACACCCTGGCTGAAAGAAAATGTAAGTAGATTTAATAGTGTTATTATACATGGCCTTTGGCAGTATCCAGGTTATGCCACAAGCAAGGTTATTGGTAATTTTCAAAATGTCGCGAATGAAAAAGGGCATAAACCAAAACTGTTTGTTATGCCTCATGGTATGCTCGATCCATACTTCCAAAAAGCTTCGGGACGAAGACTGAAGGCGTTACGAAATATCCTTTACTGGAAGTTAATTGAAGGAAACGTTATCAATAGTGCGGATGCATTATTGTTTACATGTGAAGAAGAACGACACCTCGCGAAACAACCGTTTCGTCCCTACCATCCGGCTAAGGAGTGTGTGGTTGGTTTAGGTGTAGAAGATCCTCCGCCATTTACACAAACAATGCGCAATGCATTTCTGGAGAAATGTAAGACAGCTTCCGATAAGCGGTACATATTATTTTTAAGTCGAATCCACGAAAAAAAAGGGGTGGATTTACTGGTGAAATCATATATCGAAGTATTCAAAAATTCCGAAAAAAGTGGCATGGCCCTTCCGCTATTAATTATAGCTGGACCAGGTTTGGATTCAGCCTATGGTCAAGCGATGCAAAAGCTTGCCGCGGAATCGGAATTAAAGGATGCAATCATCTTCCCTGGAATGTTGTCAGGTGATGCAAAGTGGGGGGCGTTTTATGGATGCGACGCATTTATACTCCCAAGTCACCAGGAAAATTTTGGCATTGCCGTGGTCGAGGCACTAGCTTGTGGGAAGCCTGTATTAATATCGAATCAAGTGAACATCTGGCGTGAGATTGAAGGCGCAGGTGGAGGTATAGTTGCAGAAGATTCACTCGCCGGAACGCGGGAATTGTTGAAACGTTGGAAGGATGTATCTGGAAATGCTTTGGGCGTTAAGGCACGTCAGGCGTTTGAAAAAAATTTCTCCATTGATCGTGCTGCGCAACGAATGATGAGTGTTATCAGCAGTACCTAAAAGATTAACTCCTTTTTTCAAAGTCGATAAAATGCAAACTGATCTTTCAAAATTTGACGTTGGAGATTATAAAGCCGGTCCGGCGCTGAAAGTTATAATCTGGTACTTCGTAAATTATTATATTTTTGATAGCGCATTTCCCTGGCCGTATAAGCTGAAGTTGGCTTTGCTTCGCACGTTTGGCGCGAAGGTTGGAAAGGGACTTGTTATAAAGACGAAAGTCAGGATCAAGAACCCATGGCGCCTTACCATTGGCGAAAATTGCTGGATAGGCGAATCTGTTTGGATCGATAACCTCGAAAACGTAGTCATCGGAAGTAACGTTAGCATTTCGCAAGGGGCAATGTTGCTAACCGGCAATCATGATTACACGATTAGTAGTTTTCCCTATAGACTAGGGAAAATTGTTCTTGAAGACGGTGTGTGGGTTGGAGCGAAATCCGTTGTATGCCCAGCTGTAACGTGCAAATCACATTCTATTCTTACGGTGAACTCTGTGGCCTCAAAGGATTTGGAAGCCTGGGGAATTTATTCTGGTAATCCGGCTGCATTGATCAGGCAACGGAAAATGATAAAATGATTTTGATAGTCCTGAATTATTTCACGCTATGGTCAGTGTTTTTCGTCTCAGTGTATCGTATCGTGGATCCTTAGCAAGCTCCTTAAACACGGGGTATTGTAAGAAATAATCTACCGGCGCTGTTCGTTTTTCTACACATTGACTGATGTGGTAAAAGACCTTGTCCATATCTCCTAAGGCGTACCAGATACCCACCAGGTCTGCATCGATAACTGAATTAGGGTCTTCCCGCTGACGCTGCTCCAGCTTCTCAATACATTCATGTGCCTTTTCAGTTTTGCCTAACATGGCGTAGCAGTACCCAACGCCCATCAATCCTTTCAGCGGATGATTGGTCAACCGATGGACTTCTTGAAAGAGTTCTAATGCCTTATGCCAATCGCCTCTCATTCCTGTTGCCCAGGCTTTCATTTCTATGCTGATGCGCATTTCCGGATTCATCTCAAGTAGCATGTCTGCTTTTTTTATGGCATCATCATAACGTTCGGCAAAAATATAGGCGTTTCCCAAGAACTGATTCATAATGGGAGAAAGCGGATCAATCCGAACAGCTTCTTCCATAATTTTTATCGCCTCATCCTTTTGCCCCATTATAATATAGTAGAATCCAAGCAACTGATAGGCTGCTGTTGCACTGGGATTAAGTTTAATTGCCTTCTGAAGAGCAACATAAGCCTCTTTCCACCTCCACTCATACAACAGGTGAAGGCCGGCTTTTGCGATATGACCTTCGGCAACCATGTCATCTAGTTCTAACGCTTTATTCGCATAGCGTGAAACGATTTCGAATGCCTTTTGTGGGATCATTTGCCCCATAGCGCCAAGGTTACTATAGGCCCCGGCACACATTGCGTAGGCCTGGGCATACTCCGGTTCGAGTTCAATTGCTTTTTCGAAGCACGTTATTGCTTTGCGTGTGTCGGCAGGCGTCACCTTGTTCCAATAATGCAGGGCTTTTAAGTACTGCGTATACGCTTCCAAATTTTTCGTAGGTACTTTTACCAAATGTTCATTTTGCTGAGGTTCTGCAAAATTATGGCGCAGCTTGTTGGTAATGATGCCGCTGATTTCATCTTGTACTGCGAAAATATCGGTGAGATCCCGATCGTAATTTTCACTCCAGATATGATAACCATCCGCCGCATTTATTAACTGGGCGGTTATACGCACACGATTTCCGGCTTTTCGCACACTCCCTTCGAGAATTTTATCCACATTAAGCTTGATGCCGATTTCACGTATATCGTCGTTTTTTCCTTTAAAGGCAAAGACAGAAGTTCTCGAGGTTACCTGAAGTCCATCGACCTTAGTAAGTGCGTTCAACAGTTCCTCGGTAATACCATCACTGAAAAATTCATTTTCAGGATCCGCGCTCATATTTACAAAAGGCAACACGGCCAAGCGGTTGGCGGGTTGCTTGGTCTTTCCCGTCAACTCTCCTCGAGATGGAACAACCATTCCTTCATTTGTGATGGCATAAATCCGCACAGGGTGCTTGACATTCTTTAATTCGAAAAAACCAAGTTCTTTTGCCTTAATGTGATCTTGATTTTTGATTTCATCATAAACCTTTTCGGAGATAAAGACACTTCCTGAAACAGCGAGGGATTCGATCCTGGAGGCCATGTTTACGCCATCACCATATATTGATTCATCCTCTACACTTACATCGCCTATGTGAATTCCAATCCTGAGATCCACCTTGGGATTTTCCAATAACTGTTGCTGGATGTTAATGGCCCAGTTTACGGCGTCAATAGCGCTTTTGAAAATGCTTAGAGATCCGTCGCCATAATATTGCAGAATTTTGCCATTGTACTTTTCAATAGTAAGATCCAAAACGTCCTTTACGCGTTTTCTTTTGGATTTTGCCAGGAGCTCATTCTCCTGCATAAGGGCCGTATACCCTGTCATATCGGCAAAAACAATAGCTACAAGTTGACGCATCGCGGAGCAAAAGTAAGAAAGAAAATAATGTAAGCGCTGAAAAATATCCACACCCTGTTGAACAACTTCACATGATTCCAATGTTGGGAATTTTTTGTTTGCACTATCTATCTGAAAATAGCTTCCACGGCACTCGTTTGGAGTTGTTTCGCAACCTCTAAAAAAATGGCATGTTGTTTCATCAGGTTGTACTTAGGTATGTTTAACCAAAATCAATAGATATGAAGATGAAATTAAATTTCACAAAAAACATTATGCTCTTTGTAGCGACTATCGCGGGGGTTGTGCTTTTAACTTTCCAGGTAAATGCACAAAATGAAACGACTACGGAAACTACAGTACAAACACAAACAGAAACTACTTCAACAAACACTGATCGGGATAGTTACAGCGATGATTCTCGTCCCCGGGCGCGGGCGGGTATTAAAGGAGGATTGAACGTCAGCAATATCATTACAGACGAAGTAACGGATAAACACGCCCGCTATGGATTTCATGCCGGTGTGTATGGTCAGTTGTTCGTTAATGAAGCTTTTGCGATTCAGCCCGAATTAAATTATTCCACTAAAGGAAATAAAGTGAATACAAATTTCGGCATAATCGATCAGGAGACGAAATTGAATTTAAGTTATTTAGACGTGCCCGTGCTGGCAGTGTTTAAATTGGGTAATGCAGCGGAAATTCATGCAGGTGCTTATTGGGCTTATCTCGTCGGCGCAAATATTGATACCGATGGTGATTTAGGAGATGACTTCAGACAATTGGATAGAGATAATTTTGATAAGTGGGATTATGGATTAGTAGGTGGGGTAGGCTTTAATTTTGGTGATATTCAGGTTGGTGCGCGTTATAATTACGGACTTAATGAAATTGCCAGAAGCGAAGGTGCTAAGAGGATCTTAGGTGGAGCGAAAAATTCCGTCGGTCAAGTTTACGTAGCATTTAATTTAGCTCGAGGAAATAAATAGTGGCTTTACTCTAAAAGACCTGGCTCTCATGAGTCAGGTCTTTTGTTTTATATACGTCGAGATGAATATAATTATTAGACGATAACATGGCATCAGCAATTTTAATACGTGATACAGTTAAAGGAGAAGAGGGAAATATTTTCTTGGACGACGGCGGATCGGGCGATTTTCCTCTAGTCTTTACGCACTCTTTCGGTGGAGATGTTTCGCATTGGAAGAATCAGCTTTCCCATTTTCGGGTTGAGCGCAGAGCAATTGCTTTTGACTTTCGGGGACATGGCATGTCAGAGGCTCGTCCAGAATCCCGCTATACCGCCGAGGCATTAGCAAACGATATTGTTGCTGTTGTGGACGGTTTGGATTTGGAGAAATTTATTTTGGTCGGCCATAGTATGGGCGGTTCAGCTGCAATCGCTTATGCTGACGCCCATCCCGATCGTGTTGTAGGACTTGTGTTGGCAGGTACTCCCGGTAAGACGCCAATCGAAATTTCCAGCGAAGTCATTATGTCACTTCAATCAGACAAGTATCAGCAAGTAATGGATGACTATATGAAAAAGCTGGTGATGAACGCAAGGCCTGATGTCGCAACCAAAATAAATGAAGGTGTAAAGAAACTATCGAAGGAAACATCAGTTAGTATTATCCAGTCGATGTTTGACTATGACCCAATAGATAAATTGACGCGCTACAGTGGCCGTAAGCTGATAGTTCAAACCTCTAATGAACAAGCGCAGCCAAATTCCCTGCACAACCAGGTGCCTGATATACCATCTAATATAATTGACGGAACCAGTCACTGGCCACAACTGGATAAACCTGACGTTTTCAATAATATCTTGGAAGATTTTCTAAGGAGATAAAATGGCGTAACACTACAGGTCTTACTGAATCCAATTTTTAAATGCCTGCGCTTTTTCACGACTAATGTCGATACTCACGTTAAGCGGTGGCTTCAATTGTAAGATCATTTTACTATAAATGTCTGATCGAAAACTATCGACGGCCTGTGCACTGACAATGTATTGCCGGTTCGCCCGATAGAAGAGCTTTGGATTAAGCAAATCTTCCAGTTCCTCCATTGTCTGAAAATCCGTAAGAAATTGCTGTTTGTCATTTGTAACGAGGTAGATGAGGGTATCCTTGATAAAGTATCCAACGTTAGCATGATGAACGACGATATAGGACTTACCGGAGTGAACCATAAAACGCTCTTTGTAAATGTTCTTTTCGGAGGAAGCGGTGAGTTGATTAATGGCGTGCTGAAGTTGTGCCTGCACGTCGCTTCCTTGGGCTGCTTTGATTTTTTTAAATTTTTCCAGTGCTGCCTGAAGTTCGATCTTATCGACTGGTTTCAGGAGATAATCGATACTATTAACCTTAAAAGCGCGAATAGCATATTCATTGTACGCAGTTGTAAAAATAATAGGACAACGTATATCTACCTCTTTCAATAAATCGAAGCTTACGCCGTCGCTCAGCTGGATATCCATAAAGATAAGGTCAGGTTCATCATTTGATTTAAAATAAGAAATACAGGATTGAAGTGAGTCCAATACTATGACGATTTCAATAGACGGATCAATTTGTAAAATGAGCTTGTTTAAATCCTTCGCTACAAGTGGTTCATCTTCAATGATGATAGTTTTCATGACAATCAGATTAGTGGGATTTTGACAGTAAATAAATTTTTAGTTTCGGAAATTTCAATCGGCATGGTGGATAAGTATTGATAGAATCCCTTTAGATTATCCAAACCTTGCCTATTGCTTGCCTCAACCTGCACCTTTTTATTGATGGTATTTTCAACGATCAGATATTCGGCATTGGATGTGATCAATATTTTTAAAGGAGCAGCCATTGAGACAATGTTGTGCTTTACAGCATTTTCAATTAAAATCTGCAAAGTAACGGGCACGATTTCTTTCTCTTTCACTTCTTCGTTCAAATTAATCTGAAAATCGATAGCGGTACTAAACCTTATTTTCAAAAGTGAAATGTAATGCGCAATAAAATTCAGTTCGGTGGACAAGGGAACAGTTTCTTTATCTTTGTTTTGCAGAACATATCGGTACACTTTTGAAAGCTGTTGTAAAAAGTCAGAGGCCAATTGTTGATTTTCGAAGATGAGGCTGTTTAGGGATGTAAGGGCGT
>DASQTN010000010.1:0-2654 GCA_035641895.1 Chryseolinea sp.
TTTCAAGTGGTGAAGACACGCCTGTTAACGTTCCGCTGTATATTCTGATTTCCAAACCTTCCTCCATGATTTTAGGTACTTTGTCAAAAGGTAAATCCTGCACCTTTGGCAAGGTCCATCGATCTTTTTTTGGAAGCACGGTCCAAAGTTGTAAAAGGCGCATTTTTGCTTTTCGTTCAATAGTTTCTGTATGAATGATGCCGCTTCCCGCGGTCATTTTTTGAAAATCTCCTTCTTTCATTTTATGCGCGGAGTCTCCTATTTCACCTTCGAGCAATAGAGAAACGGTTTCAAAGCCTGCATGCGGGTGTGGGCCTCCCGCCGGCTCATCGTTCGCTTTGTCAAGCACATCGTCCATTAACAAAATGAATGGATCACTTTCATCATATGGAACTTGGATCACGGCTCGCGCGTGATGGCCAGCCCCAAGAAACCCTGGCTGTGCAACGGGAGCTTGTACTGTTGTCAACTTTCTTTTGATTGTCATATTCTCATATTTGTTAATACTACAAACTTACATAGCCCCACGTTCCATCGACCTCGGTATACTTTTGTATACCACCGTCGATCGGGAGGATATAAGGAAACGAGGAGTCGGCCCTTGTGCGTTGCAAAATAGTTGGCTTATTAAATCTGTATCTCGAGAGATATGACGTTGCAATTAGGTTTGCAAATGCTCCAATTTATAGTAGCTTAGAATTGAATTCCTTGAACCACCAACTCAGAGGTAATTGCCCATGTGGAATTCAAAAAAGGTTTCTTTATATACGACGTGAAGAAAGTTTTTCCATGATTTCAGGGATGCTTTTTATTGTGACATCGGCGTATCTTGTGTCGGGTTTAAAGTTCAAACCTAAATGCTATTAAGACCAGGATAACTGTAAACTAAATTCTCACTAAAAAGATGCCATGTACGATCGTTCCCTTTTCTGAAACTAACATAACCCTTTCAAATCAAGCGGAATTTTTGACAAACCTTTAATATCCTTCCGTAACACTATGAAAAAAAAATCTGCTGAGAAATCCAATGCAAACGTCAATGCCAGATACTTTGATAAGGAGAAGCTCGATAAAACGGTAATCGCTATTCCATTACTTGAGAGAATTGAAAAGGGACGAAAATTGCAGCCACAAGATGATGGCAAGTCGGGAAGCGACAAAGATCATAATCATTATCACGTGATAATTGATCTGAATCTTCGCTACAGCGGTGGCGATGCCGAAGCAGGAAAAAAAAGGGAGGAAGCTGCGCGGATGGTGATTCAGCTTATTAGTGAGATCATACCCACAAAAAAAGAATATTCAAAATCGCGCGTTAAGACAGAGGCCAGCCAATATAGCCAGCAATACATATTTGCTTATTTGCACGCCGATGTTATTGAAGAGCTGGTTAAACTGGATGCAGCGCAAGCAAAAAACGACATGAGAAAAAGGTGCATCTACCAAATCTGGCCCGACTTTGAAGTGCATGCATTCACCAATAAATCCATTAGCACTGTGAAAGCAGATGCTGCGCATGCTTCGTTCTCGGCAGTCGGAAAAGAAATAACCTGGGCTGTCATCGATTCAGGAATCGATAAGAATCACCCACATTTTAAGCTGCACGACAACATCCATTCCGATAAAACATACCATCATGATTTTACTGGAAATAACAATCCACTTAAAGACGAGATGGGTCATGGAACACACGTCGCAGGAATAATTGCCGGCGAATATCGCTCAGAAAAAACAGGGATTCGTGTGATCACGCGACAGCGTGATGAAAAGGGTTCGGTCAAATATCGGCAGCAAAAGCTTGAAAGAATTTCCGGGATGGCGCCTTGTTGCAATTTGGTAAGCATGAGAGTACTCGATGCCGATGGCAACGGACTGGCTAGTAGTTTGATTGCAGCTATTACCGCTATTCAGGACATCAACGGATATGGCCGCGATGTAAAAATTCATGGCGTAAATATGAGCCTCGGTTATGAGTTTGAACCCGAGTGGTTCGCCTGTGGGCAGAGCCCATTATGCGTCGAAGTTAACCGGCTTGTTAAATCTGGTGTCGTCGTTGTGGTTGCCGCTGGTAATACAGGATATGGAACCGTCGCCACCGAGTTTAGGGGTAACGTTTCAACAGGATTACCCTTAAGCATTAACGATCCAGGCAATGCTGATCTAGCCATTACGGTGGGATCAACACATAAGGACATGCCACACACCTATGGAGTGTCCTACTTCTCTTCAAAGGGTCCTACCGGTGATGGGCGTCTCAAACCCGACCTTGTTGCTCCAGGTGAAAAAATTATTTCATGCGCCGCGGGGGACAAACGTTCCACTTCCGAAAGGGAGTCAGGTTTAAAAGGCGAATATGCAGAAGATAGTGGGACAAGCATGGCAGCGCCCCATGTATCCGGAGTAATTGCAGCATTCTTGTCCGTCAGGCGGGAATTCATTGGCAAGCCTGAATCTGTAAAAAATATTTTTATCTCCACAGCGACAGATCTTAAGCGCGATAGGTATTTCCAAGGAAATGGCTTGGTAGATATGATGAGAGCAATTCAATCAATATAATCATGAAAAAATTACCCTACCTCGAAGTAGAATTTAAGAAGGACGGATCTATCCATAAGCCTAAAATCAGCGATGTCATTGAGTTGATAGAAAAAAAA
>DASQTN010000011.1:0-3308 GCA_035641895.1 Chryseolinea sp.
TCCAGCTTTCGATATACTGAATCTCATTGACAAAGATCTTTTTCATGTCTTTGTCTACTTTCAGGTAAATAAAAGAAGGAGGTTTGGGTGTGCTGTCCGTGACCGTGTCAGCTTCCACTCCCATCATCCTGTTCAGTTTGGTGATGGCTTTAAAAAACCGTTCAAAGGAAACTGGCTTCACTAAGTAGTCGACCGCGTCCAATTCAAATCCGTCAACGGCGTATTCGCGGTACGCGGTAACAAAAATAACCTTAGGCGGATGGGAAAGGTTTTTCAGAAAATCGGTGCCGATGATGTAGGGCATTTTGATATCGAGAAAAATGACATCCACTGTTTTCTGATGCAAGACATCCAATGCCTCGATGGCATTTTTACACTGTCCTGCAACCTCCAGTCCGTTGATGGAATCAATATACCTGGACAACACCGTTAGCGCAGGCGGCTCATCATCGATCAGTAGACAGCGAAGCTTCATGTTGAATAGTTTTAGTGGTCACCGACGAAAGCGTAACTGGATTGCGCGTGTAACCGGTTAGCACGACAATCAATGAAACGACAAAAAAATTGCCCTCATCATGCATCTTCAGCTCATAGCTATCCGGGTAAATGAACTCCAGTCGCTTTTTTACATTGTTAATACCGATACCGCTGCTATTAGTCCTGTAACGTACAAATTCGTTCTTGCTGTTGGTAATTTTACATCGTAGGGTATCGGACTTTACCGATATGTCTACGCTGAGCCAGGGTTTTTCTATTTGTTCTGATATGCCATGTTTAAATGCGTTTTCCAAGAACGGAAGCATCAATAGAGGTGATAAGAATTTATTTTTTATGTCACCTTCTGCACTCCATGATATTTCAATCTTGTTGCCATACCGCTCTTTCTCGAGGTCAATATAGTTTTTCATAATCTCTATTTCTTTTTCCAGCTGCACTGTGTCTGCTTTACAATCATTGAGCATATAACTAAGCAGCGATGACAATTTTAAGATCATGTGTGGTGTCTTAGGGGAATTTTCAAGGGAAAAGGAATAGATATTATTCAGTGTGTTAAATAAAAAATGGGGATGCACCTGCGCTTTCAGCAATTGTAGCTCGGCAGTTATCTTTTCCTGTTCTGCTTGCATCCAGTCTCTTTGCTTGATGGTCCACAGCTTGAAGAATTTCATGATTATGGGGCTGGCAACTGTAGTCGTTACAGACAGGTAACTATGTGCTTGCGGTCCCTTTGGAGGAATGAAACCGAATCCTATCGCCTCTTGCATGGGGATATAGAGATAAGTTCTAAACCCGTTATGAGTATACAGCAACACAACTCCCCAAGCTAAAATCAGCAGGAAAAACTGCACTACTTTTCCCTTGAGCAACAACTGCGGAATGGCCCAATACATCAGTGGGTAACTGAATAAAATAAAAAAAGGTATCCACAATGACATGTTGAACAGGTTACGCCCAAAAGAAGTAGGCGCACCCATGACTACCCAGAAAACAGCCCATAGCGTGGTGAATAATGACCAAAAAACGATATGCCGACATACCCTATAGCGCGCCGAAAAAATAAAATCGTTATACAGGAAAGAATCTATTGCATTCAACATTTTAATATCGGCAAAAATATCCTTCAGTTTCTGATGTAGCCATTCCATGAGCTTCGATGGCATTCCCGGCATTGGTCCTCACTCTTTACCTCCATCTCGAAATAGACCGGGCCGTACGCTCTTCAATACAAGTGGTTCCTCATCTGTAAGCTGGCACCGGAACTTCATGCCGTATGTTTTGCGTGATCGCCGCCGTTTCAATATTTGCTGGCACGTGTCCTGCCATTTTTACCAACAACGAAACCACCAAAAAATTTCCTTCGTCATTAAGCTTCAGTTCATATCCGCCACGACCGATAAACTCCAGCCTCTTCTTCACGTTGGTAATACCAATTCCATTTTCTGTGTACGGCGCAAATTCGTTTTTGCTGTTGGCAATTTTGCATCTTAGAATATCGGACTTTACCGATATGTCAACGCTGACCCAAGGCTTCTCTATTTGTTCAGATATGCTAAGCTTAAATGCATTTTCCAAAAACGGGAGCATAAGCAAAGGAGATATGAATTTATTCTTGACATCGCCTTCGACGCTCCATGATATTTCTATCCTATTGCCATAGCGGTCTTTTTCTAGATCAATGTAGTTTTTTATGATCTCTATTTCCTTTTCCAGCCGTACTTCTTCCGCTTTGCAATCGTAAAGCATATAGCTGAGCAGGGATGAAAGTTTTAAAATAAGCGTCGGAGTTTTGGGCGAGTTATTTATCGAGCAGGAATAGATGTTGTTCAATGTGTTGAACAAAAATTGAGGATGTACCTGTGCTTTCAGCAACTGAAGTTCGGCGGTTAACCTTTCCTGCTGCGTCCGCATCCAGTCTCGTTGCTTGATGGTGAACAATTTAAAAAATTTTACAATCATGGGGCTGGCCGCCGAAGTCGTCATGCACAGGTAACAGGAAGCCAATGGTCCTCTTGGTAGAATGAAGTCTAAGCCCATAGCCTCCTGTATCGGAATATAAATATAGGATCTGTATGCTTCATCGATGTATAATCCGATGCCACCCCAGGCTAGGACGACCAAAAAGAAAAGGGATACTCTTCCCTTGAGTAACAAATGGGGAATGGCCCCATACACCAAGGGATAACTGAATAAAATAAAAGCCGGTATCCACAAAAACTGATTAAACAATTGACGACCATAAGAGCTAGAAGGGTACATAATCACCCAAAAGGCGGCCCATATCATGATATGAAACGTCCAATAAATAACGTGCCTCCACAGCCGGTACCGTGGTGAAAAAAGAAAGTCAGTGTATAGGAATGTGTTTAGCCGTTGCATCATATACAAGTTAAGCGATTACACTGAAATCATTGTAAAGTCGATTATATAAAAAGACATACGACTAGAATTTCCGATGAACGACGACAATTCATTTATCAAAACCATTTGAATGTGATTTCCGGTTTGTTTCTGAAAATTTGTACACTAAGCTATTAGTGTTAGACGGCGAGAAAAGTCGTTGCTACCTTTCCCGTGATTTTTATTTCCAACATCAAAGAAATTATCGTTATGAAGAACTGCGGTTTAAATAATCACTACCGCATTGCCTATGCGCAAAGGCGATCGCTATTGATTAAATGCAGCGGCACAGAAACTTGGTATCGCCAAAATAGGGAATCCAAAAAATCAAAATAGGGAATTTTCCCGACCTCAAAGATTAAAGGTAGGTCCATCTTTGTGTCGAAGGAACCGTACATCAGTGCACTTAT
>DASQTN010000012.1:0-3071 GCA_035641895.1 Chryseolinea sp.
TCTTTTGTTCGAATGATTGCCTGCTCAATACCTCCCGCCATGTCAATATGATTGTCTTTAAGCATAATCATATCAAACAGGCCAATCCGGTGATTAAGGCCACCTCCCAGCAAAACCGCCCATTTCTCTAAAAGTCGAAAGTTGGGGGTGGTTTTTCGCGTATCCAGTATTTTAGCGGACGTACCTAGAATTAAAGAGTTTAAATAATGGGTCTTAGTCGCAATGGCACTCATCCGCTGCATGCAATTAAGCACCAATCGCTCACTGGTGAGAATTGACTGCGCCGGTCCTTCCACTGTAAAGGCAATGTCCCCCTTTTTTACAACCGCGCCATCCTCAAGTTTTACGTCAATCGCTAAAGCCGGATTTAGAAAATGAAATATGTGTTTGGCAACGGTTACACCTGCAAGAATGCCGTCTTCCTTGACCAACAATCTTGCTCTTCGAGAACTATTCGAGGGAATGGCGGCGAGCGTTGAGTGATCACCCTCGCCAATATCTTCAGCAAGGGCCGACTGGATAAACTGGTGGAGGAATTCAGAAGTGACGTAATAAGGCAGCATCGCGCAAAAATAGAGCGCGGATTATTAGAATAAGCAGATCGAAGGGAAATTTATATTATTCCTTAGCGAATGAGATTTCATGCACAAGCTGCTGGCTGTTAATTGCCTTAATTTTCATGAAGACCCGATAGGTTTCGCCCCCGCTCTTGAATTGGCCGATAGCAAATGGCTGGCCGCCTTTCGAGGAACCTTGGTGAATAATGCTGAACTCTGAGGGAGGATGTTGTTTAAAAAAATCTCGGAATACAAACTCCGCTTGAGCTTTACTGTACGACTGGACATTCCCATCCAGGGTTACATCAACCGTTTGATTGAGGTATTTGGATAATTCTTTAGCGCTTCCCGCCTTGATAGTTTCCTTCACCTGATCGATAACATCTCCTTGTGCACGTGCGGATACGCTGTAAAAACTTGCCAATACAAAAACCAAAACGGGTAAAAATCTTTTCATATACATGGGAACGAGTTTGCGAAAACTATGCCATTGTTCGAAAGTTAATAAAATATGCGATCCAGGCTCGTGTTCCATCGATTACGTTCTTCAAATGCAGGCTAACTGCCTGATATTCCTTTAATCCTCCTTATATTTGCGCGCTTTTTGTGCGCTTGAGAAGTTAATTTTGATGTCGTTATCCGGCATTTCGTCTCCAAACGGAGCGAGTCGATTCCATAGTTCAAATAAAAATGTATATCCACTCCTTATATGAATAAAAAAGTTTTGTTGATGATACTCGATGGCTGGGGCATCGCCACCAATAAGGCAGTATCTGCAATCGATCAAGCGAAAACTCCTTTTATTAATTCTTTATACTCCCAATATTCTCATAGTAAACTCGAGGCGTCCGGATTAGCCGTCGGATTGCCATTGGGCCAGATGGGGAATTCGGAGGTGGGTCATATGAACATTGGAGCCGGACGAGTGGTGTACCAGGATTTAGTTAGGGTAAACAAAGCCGTCGACGAAAAAGAGCTGGACGGAAATCCTGTATTACTCGCCGCTTTTTCTTATGCCAAAATAAATAAGAAAAGTGTTCATTTAATGGGATTGCTGTCCGACGGAGGCGTGCATTCACACATAAATCATTTGAAAGGGCTTATTTCGATCGCTTGCAATGCCGGAATCACGGATCTTAACATCCACGCGTTTACAGATGGACGGGACACCGATCCAAAGGGGGGAATAGACTATCTGAAGGATTTAACAAACCATCTGGAACGGACCGGTGGCAAATTAGCAAGCGTGATTGGACGTTACTACGCTATGGATCGGGATAAACGCTGGGAGAGGGTAAAGTTGGCCTACGATCTTCTTGTTAATGGGATAGGAGAAAAAACGCAAGATCCATTAGGGGCAGTTCAAAATTCGTATGACAATAACATCACTGATGAATTCATTCAACCGATCGTTGTAGTCAATAATTTGCAAGAGCCGGTGGCCACCATTAAAGAAGGTGATGTCGTTTTGTGTTTTAATTTCAGAACAGACCGGGGAAGGGAAATTACTGAAGTGTTGACGCAACAGGATTTCCCAGCTCATGGAATGAAAAAGCTTTCTCTTTACTATATCACATTAACGAACTACGATGACTCATTTAAAGATGTAAAGGTGATCTTTGATAAGGATAACCTGGAGAATACACTTGGTGAAGTCGTTTCAAAGGCAGGCAAAAAGCAAATCAGAATTGCTGAAACTGAAAAATATCCTCACGTTACGTTTTTCTTTTCCGGCGGACGGGAAGAACCTTTTATTGGCGAATCCCGGATACTTTGTCCTTCTCCAAAGGTTGCCACTTATGATCTAGCGCCGGAAATGAGCGCAAACGAAATCAAGAGTAAGATCATAGTTGAATTAAATAAAAAAGAACCTGATTTTATCTGTTTAAATTTCGCCAACCCTGATATGGTTGGACATACCGGAGTATTTGCCGCCGCCGTAAAGGCTTGCGAAACGGTTGATTACTGCGCTCATCAGGTGACAGACGCCGCGTTAAAAAATGGATATACCACTATCATCATCGCTGATCATGGAAACGCTGATATGATGATCAATGAGGATGGATCTCCAAATACAGCTCACACGACTAATCTCGTGCCCTGCATATTGGTTGATGATAAATCTAAGCTGAAATTGAAAAATGGAAAATTAGGAGATTTAGCACCGACCATTTTAACATTGATGGGTATTCCTATTCCAGCACAAATGACCGGCGATGTGTTACTCGAAGTTTCGGCGAAATCTTGATCTGGACTATTCAAAAAATGTTTACTAAAACAGTTTTACGTCAAATTGCAGTAATCGCTTTTGCTTTTATTTTCCTTTCATGTTCGACGGAAAAGCAAAAATCTTCGAGCCTTTATAATGTGGATAGTCTCTTCGAAAAGCAGATCGATTATTTGCTTGCGCATGAGGCAGCCATTAGCAAAAAGGCAAGGTTGAATGGTGTCGAAAAGGTCATAACAATTAATCCAAAAGATTCTTTGAAATGGGCTGAAGAGCTTTCGATTTTT
>DASQTN010000013.1:0-2485 GCA_035641895.1 Chryseolinea sp.
TCGATCTCTGAACCACCACTTTTCTTTCGCTGGCGCGAAGAACGAAATATGTCCCGTATTTCGTTAAACGATTGAGTATATAGGAGACTGGCTCCCGTCGTAATGGCGGTTTGGTTGCTCACGGAACTTAATATTGGATTAACGTTTGTTCTACTGTACATCTTAACACGAAGTTTTCCGTCTGCCGTGAGTTTATACTCTACGGTCCAATCGCCGGCAACGGTGGAAGGATTTGGTGTGTTGCCTGGATTTTGAGACGTGTTGTTGAACGTTCCGTCACCGGAAACCCGGAGACGTCCATTCATAAATGTGTAGGCAAAACGAAGCTGGAACGTATTGAAAGATTCCTGATCCATCGAGGAAACGTCAACATCAATTTCAAGGTTTTCATCAACCTGGCTCATCCAATAACTAAGCTGATTGGAAAGCAATTCGCTCAAGCTGCTCACAACGGCACCACTGGTGTTAAACGATTCGGGTGAAGAAAACCGGCGCAAAATTATCAGGCTGAATACTTGCCGCTTCATCTCTTGTTCATCGAGCCGGTTCTTGAATGCAGTAAACTCTAAATTAAGATTAATCGGGGTACCGCCTTCAGTCATTATATTCTGCGGCAGGTCCGGTGCTATAATATCAAAAGTTAAATTTTTATCAGGGGATAACATCGGCCCATCGATTTTTAAAAGCACCATTGCGGGATATTTCCGTCGAAGCCCGGCCGGTGGATCCTCCTGCACACTCTGATTGGTTATGATCGGCAGGAATGAGGCTAATTGATTGTATGTGGCGTTGATTTGCATAACCGCCTGATACGGATCTCCATACCACGTAATGCGGCTGCCTTTTTGAATCTCAAATTCTTTATTGATGATATCATATAGTGTAAAGTTGTACCAGCCTTCCGTAAATTCTACGGGACCGAACATATTGAACTCACCCTTCGTATCAATCTGCAATTTAAGGTCGCCATTGCCACGTCCCCGGATAATATCACCGGACTTTAGATCGAAGATAATTTCGCAATAAGCATCCGGCGTAACATCCAGGTTCAAATCAAATGTGAGCCCTGTGAGATTTATTTTTTTCTTATCGACACTTTTTTCAACCTTTTTGATAAATGTTGTATCGGTAAAATTCACAAAGGTTATAAAATCCTTCCGGTCGACGGAAGAAAGTCCTCCGATCGGAATGTACACCCGGGTATTCTTCTCCGTTCTGGCATTTGATGTAATCCGAAGGTTTGATAAAGGACCTGCAAAATTCACATCGCCCGTCGCAAAAGCCTGTCCATAAAAAAGGTTGTTGTCCTTGATTGTTGTATTCAGCACTTGAAAATTCCGAAAAGTCGCATCCAACGTGATGGCCATACTGCCATAATTGCGATGTGTAATGGTGCAGTCGAGTTTGCCTTTATTTCGGTAGGTGTCCGTTAACTCAATTTCCTTAAAGTAAATGGAACCCGGTGTCAGTCCGATACGGCCTGTGAACTTGTACATCGTTCGCAAATAATTGATCATTAGTTGCGCTTCAGCCACTTCACCTTCGCCATTGATTGCTGGTGCAGTCAACGGGCCTGAGATCCTAAATTCGCCTGAAATTGTTCCCTCAATTTCGCTCAGGATATCGTCTATAAAAGGTTCTACGATTTTGAGGTTCGCATTTTTCAGATTAGCGGTAATATCCAATGGACTTTCCTTGCGAGTCGGCGTATAACTTCCAACGAGGTCAAGAATTCGTTCCTGACTTCTGTCGATGAATAAATTAATATCAAATTTATTTTGAGCTGTATCCCATTCGTTTTTCCCCGTGATGTCACCGATTAGAAATTCATTAACATTTAATTCTTTAATGCTGATATTATTTTCAAGCGACGGATCTCCATAATAGTTGCTCATTTTCAACTGGGCATCCATCGTACCCGTAAACTTTTTATCCGTAAGGGCATTTAGAAGGGAGAGGTTGAGAGCATTGACATCCAAAGTGAGCAAATGGGAGGGGTTTTCCGAAATGAGCCCGTTTAACGCAATGGATTGCTCGCCATTCACAAGTGCTAACTGATTAAATCGCCAACCGCTGTTTCTTACCTTTATAAAATTTCCTTGCTTAAAATTCCATTCTCGTTCCAAGAGTTTCAGCGCTGAAGGAGCAAGGGTGATTCTCGTGCTGTCAGACATGAAATCAACAGCGCCGTTAATTCGTACATTGTTAGACTGATCGACTTGATCCGCATCCAATCCGAATTCAATATGACTTCGGTTCCATATACCCTCTGCCAAAAGATTTTTTGTTTTAATGTTTGGTCCGATGGATTGGTTTTGTGAATTAAACGATGCCATGGCCAGCACACTGGTGCTATCCGAAATTTTCGAAGCGGTCAGATCAAATTCGCTGTTGACGAACAACGTGTTTTCATATTTTAATGAATCAAATGTTGTAAACGCTTGAAATATTGTTGTACTTCCACTGGTAAAACTGCCTTCGATGG
>DASQTN010000014.1:0-4664 GCA_035641895.1 Chryseolinea sp.
GCCTCTTGAACTTTCGGGAAGTTGACCGGCATACCATTTTGCTATGAAGGCTCAGCGATGGAATCATAAAAAGGTCCGAGTGATTTAAGCGGCCCGCGGACACTTATAGTCTTCCTGATGCCATGGACAACTTGCCGAAAGTTTGTTTCGAATTTTTTGATGAGGCGCCTCGACTTTAGTGAAACCTTCGTGGCTCAGTATCTTTGTGACTATCTCGATATACAGCACCAATACCTCGGTTAACCGTCCCGTCCTTCAAAACTTCTATACGCAGCCCGATCACACCAGATATCAAACTGAACAACCGTTCGAACCGAGCGGTGCTGCAATACCTTTTCGGCATTCCCTGATAACTTCACTTGCTTACGAATCGTTTCATGTGTTTGTGTTTATCCTACCTTAATTAATAAATGTGAATATTTAAATAAACTTACATAAGGAACAAGTTTACGGAATTGTCAGATGTGTTTTCGACGGTGCTTGTTACATTGTTGGTGGTTTGAAAATCGATTTCGGATGTTGAGAGAAGTTGATATCTGGCAGTAATTAGAAGTTAAATCTCAGAGTGGCCACAACATCAAAATCTCCTAATCAGAAGTCGGGTAATATTTTTTACGGCGTAGCAGGAAAGTGATATACGAACCATAATATAGCGGATAAACCGGGGTTGACCATGAACTTTAGATTTGACCACATTGAGGAATTTTTTCTAAACACCTTACTGCGAATTGCTATGGGAGGAGTGGTGCTGATACTGCTGGCAGACTCAGTCCTTTATCCCGAAGACCAAGTATCGATTGCCATTGATGCTGCAATCCTCACAGCATGCGTGATCTCCTATTTCATAAGGCGAAAATATCCCACTGGCGCCGTGCTGATCTTTACCTCGATTATATTGTTGTCCATGATTTATCAATGTATCGTCGTACCCGTCAACACTACTACGTCGCTGTCCATTATATTAATAGTAGGTTTTATATTTTCTGTAATGTTGAAAGGAAAACTACTGTTTGCAATGCATTGCCTAACGTTTTTCATTTTGCATGCAATTTTTATCTATCAGTTTTACAATCCGGCGTTGGCTTTTTCAACGAAAATAAATGATGTGGTGACGGTATCTATCACGTACTCAATTTTGTACTTTATTCTCACTTATGCATCATGGGTTTTAAAATTGCGATACGATGAAATTAACAAGGACCTGAAAGGTGCCAATATTCAGTTACGGCAGACCGCTCAGGAAATTGAAACACGAAACGAGGAGTTATTGCAAACGCAAAATAATCTCAACGAGTTGAATATGGATTTGGAGAAGAAAGTTAGCGAGCGTACCACTCAAATCCGGGCACAAAATGAGATGCTTATAAAATATAGTTATACGAACGCTCACCACCTGCGGGCTCCGGTTGCCAGGCTATTGGGATTGGCTTCGATTTACCACCTTGATCCAGCCATGGACGTTGGCTTCATTGTCACAAAGATGGTTGATGAGGCTCATGAAATAGATGCAGTTGTTAAAAAAATCACGGTAGATCTGGAAAGTAATGTCAAATGAGGCGCTTCACTAAAGGCGCGTTGTAGTTGTTCCGACACCCATTTGTAATTTATGATGACACGCATCTAAACTTTAATTGGCAATACGCCAACACCTCATTACATCGATGTCTTTAAGTATAATTCCTGCGGATTGGTAATCATTCTTTCTTCTATTGCTTGAATAGCAGAATAAATGTGTGCAATTTTCGTCTGGTATTAATATTAACACTCATGCTGTGAATGAAACCGCATAATTTAATACAAGCAAAAAGTTGGTAAGAATATGGAAATGCTGGAATTTCTTATTGGAGCATGGAAGACGGAAGGGAATGTAAGACCGGACGGTACTGATTCCGGAACTATATTCACAGGGACGGATACTTACGAATGGATTCTCGACAGAAGTTTTATTCTTCATAAAGTTGATGTGACGATGGGAAAGGAGAATATTGCAGCCTTTGAAATTATTGGCGGACTTGATGTTAAAAGTAAAATGTATAAGATGCGCTCGTATGACAACAGCGGAGGCTTCACGGAAATGGACGCGCATTTCGACATGAAAGGTATTTTGCATCTTGTTGGATCAAATATGCGATCACAACTGGACAGAAAAAATCAAAACCTTTTAATCGCGCATTGGGAGAGATTGGTTAATGAAGAATGGGTCCCTTGGATGGATTTACAGTTGTCGAGATAATTTATGGATGTATAAGGTATTGCTTAAGGAAAAAGGTCCTACAGACTGTTGAATATCAAAATATGTTTGGCATACCCGCTTAAAATGAGCAGGTGAGAAAATGTACGTCTGCGTGGGACCTTATATTTGTATGGTTTAACGTTTCATCAAAATGATTCCCCTTCATCAATTGACACCGGAGCAAGTTGTCCAAAAAAACGTTGAGAGCTACAACGCCAGGGACATAAGACGGTTTATGGAAACTTTTAGTCCTGACATTTCCCTCTATTCATTTCCTGAAGCAGAGCCGATGCTCGAAGGGCTAAATGCGATCGAAAATTTTTACCGGAAGCTGTTTGACGCGTCGCCAAACCTGCATTCCACTGTGTTAAAAAGGATTGCATTTAATAATAAAATCATTGACCATGAAAGCATTGCTGGCCGTCTGGGTTCGGCTAACGTTATTGAAATTGTTGTCATCTACGAGATAAATGACGGCAAAATATTTAGACTCACCGCGATTCGGAATTGAGCCTAAAAGTTGCTTCCAAATATGCACAGAAATGAACTTACGATTTCGGGTGTTGTTTCGAAGCTCTTAAACGCAGGTTACGGAATCGACTACACTCCTGCAAATGTTCCTTGTGCTTATTTGAAAAATTAGCGACGTCAAATTGTTTTTGGGATGTTACACCAAACCAATTCGGAAATTTAATCGTAATAGTATTCAATGTAACCGTCAACTCATGAGGAACGCCAAAGTATTGCTTCGCATAGCTGCAGGATTAATGTTCATACATTTGCTAGGCCACGCTGTTGGACATGCCACCTGGGATAAACCCGAAGATCCCAAAATGTTGGATGTAGTAACTGCAATGAAGAGTTACGAAGCCGAATTTATGGGATCGGTTAAGAGCATGGCCGATTATTATAATGGGTATAGCCTTTTGATTTTTGGAGTATATGCGATGAGTCTAGTTCTTTTGTGGATTACATCGGGATTTGTTCAGGAACAAACAGTGATCGCTAAAAAAATACTTTACCCTGTTGGCATTACTTTGTTGTTTTTCGGTATTGTTGAATTTATGTTCTTTTTCCCGTTTGCAGCAAGCATGAGCCTCCTTGCTGGTATATTGACGATTTCGTCCGTTACCGTACTAAAGAAGTGACCTGAAAAATTCTCGGAACCATTTTTTACATTTACGGATGACGTCAGAGCAGTCGCTTATCAGGAAAATATTGGATTCCGCCGATTCATCTGGTGTACAAAAAGTTTATGCGAAGGGCGATTACCTGATAAAAGAAGGCCAGGTTGAGCATTCAGTCTATTTTATTGAGTCCGGCGCTGTAAGAGTTTTTCACGTTACAGAGTTTGAAGAGCAAACTATTCGTTTTGGGTACGAAGGTTCGATCATAACATCATTGTCGTCATTTATCTCCGGAAAGCCGTCTGAATTTTACATCGAAGCATTAAGAAAGACAACGGTGAAAATCATTCCCAAACAAACCGTTTTTGCAATTGTCAATGAAAGTCCTGAAACCTTATCACAATACAATCAACTTCTGCAAACTTTGATTGTGCAACAAATGGAGCGCGAGGTTGATTTGCTGACGGAGTCGCCAACAAAAAGATTGCAACGCGTTTTGGACAGAAGTCCGAACCTATTCCAGGAAATTCCCCTTAAATATATTGCGTCGTATTTGCGAATGACGCCGGAGACATTAAGCAGAATTCGAAATTCTTGATTTTAATCAATGTTGAATAGAAGGTTTTGTAGAAGCTTTGTGAAAAGAAAACACAATGGAAATCGAAAACAATACCTTAATCGATAACCTGTTGCGACGCATGGAAGAATGCACTGCGCAGGTAAAAAAATTTGAAAATCTGCCTAATCACCAGTTGCAATTTAAAAACGGAGAACGATGGAGTATTTTAGAGTGCCTGGAGCATTTGAATCTTTATGGTGACTTCTACCTGGTGGAGATTGAAAAGAGAATTATAACGAATCCACGCAACACTGCGGCGACGTTCAAAAGTGGTTTGCTGGGGAATTACTTCGCGAACTTAATGGAGGTAAAAAATGGAACGATTACTAAAATGAAATCGCCAAAAGACAAGAACCCGGCAAACAGTAAACTTTCCATCACTGTTATTAGTCGCTTTCTTAAACAACAAGAACACCTGGTTAGTTTATTGAACCAGTGTCGTACCATCGATCTCACCAAAACAAGGGCATCAATCTCATTGGCCAAATTCATTAAATTACGGCTAGGCGACACGTTGCGCTTTTATTGCTACCACATTGAACGGCATGTGCTACAAGCAAAGCGAGCCCTTGAAGTGCAAGAAGGAATGGTGAAGGATGCGGTAAAACAAACGCTTCTCCATGGCTAATTAAGAGATTCGTCGTGAACTTGGTGCTTCGTTAACTTTACATGGACTTTTGGTTTT
>DASQTN010000015.1:0-4472 GCA_035641895.1 Chryseolinea sp.
TCTCGTTGACAGTTCTGAAACCAAGCTCCGCCATTACCTCGCGTAGATCGGTGGCCAGGAATTTAAAAAAGTTTACTACGTGATCGGGCTCCCCGGTGAAGAGTTTCCGCAGATCTTCATCTTGTGTTGCAATTCCTACAGGGCAGGTATTGAGATGACATTTGCGCATCATGATACAACCTTCTACCACTAGGGCAGCAGTTGCTACACCCCATTCTTCTGCGCCCAACAGAGATGCAATAGCAATGTCGCGGCCAGTACGGATTTGCCCGTCTGTTTGTAAAACAACCCTACTACGCAAATTATTTTTTACCAATGTTTGATGAGCTTCGGCTAATCCGAGTTCCCACGGTAAACCGGCATGGCGCACAGAACTTACAGGAGACGCCCCTGTTCCTCCATCGCCGCCAGAAATCAGAATTGCATCTGCCTTAGCTTTTGCAACGCCGGCTGCTACCGTGCCAACACCCGCCTGCGATACCAGCTTCACATTAATACGCGCCTGACGGTTAGCATTTTTAAGATCATAAATCAATTGAGCTAGATCTTCAATTGAATAAATATCATGATGAGGAGGTGGTGAGATCAATCCAACGCCCGGGGTAGAGTGCCGAACACGGCCAATCCATTCATCGACTTTGTGTCCCGGCAATTGTCCTCCCTCGCCAGGTTTGGCACCCTGTGCCATTTTAATCTGAAGTTCGTCGGCATTGGATAAATAATGACTCGTTACACCGAATCTTCCGGATGCCACTTGTTTTATCGCTGAACGTTCCCAGTCACCGTTGGCTTTCTTTTCATAGCGAATCTCATCTTCTCCCCCCTCGCCGCTATTGCTTTTTCCGCCAATACGATTCATCGCGATGGCCAACGTGCTGTGGGCCTCATGAGAGATCGAACCGAATGACATAGCGCCAGTGGCAAACCGTTTGAATATTTCCTCAACGGGCTCTACTTCATTAATCGGAATAGGATTGCGTTTTTTGAATTCGAACAGACCGCGGAATGTTAAAGTGTCACGGGTTTGTTCGTTTATCTTCTGTGCGTACTTTTTATAAATTTCGTAGTTGTCAGTCTTGGTTGAATATTGAAGCCAATGAATTACTTCGGGGCTAAACAAGTGCTTTTCGCCGCGTCGCTTCCACTGATACACTCCGCCCACCGGCAGCTCTTTGCTTTCCATCTCAAAGGCAAGCTCGTGTCTTACCAAAACCTCGCGGGCAAGGTCGTCAAACGACAGGCCTTCGATGCGGCTGATAGTACCCTTGAAACATTTTTCGACGACATCGCTTCCAAGGCCCAACGCCTCGAAGATTTGAGAAGACTGATAGGACTGAAGCGTACTGATTCCCATTTTTGACATCACTTTCAGCAAGCCGCTGCCGATGGCTTTCTGATAGTTTTCATAAGCTTCCTCATCGGTGAGTCGTTTATAAAACTGATCATGCTTATTCATGAAGTGAATGGTCTCCAGTGCCAGGTATGGATTTACCGCACTTGCTCCGTATCCAACGATCGTTGCAAAGTGGTGTACTTCCCAGGCATCACCTGCTTCCACCACGAGCCCCGCCTGAGTACGTATTCTCTTACCCACCAGATATTGATGTACAGCTCCTACTGACAAAAGAGAAGGGATGGGCGCAAATTCATCACTGATTTTTCGATCGGAAAGGATCAAAATCTTTTTTCCGGCACGAACGGCTTTTTCTGCCTCAGCACATATTCTATCCACACTTTCTTCCAATCGCCCTGGGGCTCCATCAGCCTTGAATACACACTGAATGACCGCACTCTCGAAACCCTGATCTTGCAGATGTTTGAATTTTTCAAGGTCGCTGTTCAGTAAAACAGGTTGGGAAATATGAATTTGTCTTGTATGTTCTGGTGTTTCTTCCAACACATTTAAACTCGAACCCACGCGCGTGAACAACGACATGACTAAGCGCTCCCGTATCGGGTCAATTGGCGGATTGCTCACCTGCGCAAAGTGTTGTTTAAAGTAATTTGAAAGATGCCGGCTTTCCTTTGACAGAATGGCTTGTGGTGTATCATCCCCCATAGAGCCAATGGCCTCATAACCTTTTTCTGCCATGGGAAGAAGAAGCGCCTTAACGTCTTCGCTGGTATAGCCATAAGCATTCTGGCGCTGTATCAAAGTTTTCTCGTCAAAACTGCTTTCCAACCATCCCTGCTCTGGTTCCAACCTTAACTTCAGGCGATTTTGGATGATCCAGTTATAATAGGATTTACCTTCGTAAACCGCGCGTTTTACTTTTTCATCGTCAAGTACCTTACCAAGCTCAAGGTCAACCATCAGCATCTTACCCGGTGTAATACGCCCTTTTTCCAAAACATCTTTTGGATCGATTGGCAATGCCCCAGCTTCTGAAGCCGCTATTACCCGACCAGAACGTGTAACGCAATAACGAAGAGGCCGAAGGCCATTCCTGTCTAACGTAGCTCCTATTCGTGACCCATCTGTAAATACCAATGCGGCAGGTCCGTCCCAGGGTTCCATCATAGAAGCGTGATATTTATAAAACGCCTTGCGATGGGGGTCCATCAGTTTATTGTCCTGCCATGCTTCCGGCACGAGCATCATTAATACGTGAGGTAACGAGCGACCCGAAAGCACCAACATCTCCACCAACGCGTCCAAATTCGCTGAATCTGAACCATCGGGACTGGTGATAGGCAGAAGCATTTTTAATTCTTCATCCGTAAAGAATGTCGATTTAAAAAGAGCTTCTTTGGATTTCATTTTATTAACATTCCCGCGAATAGTATTGATCTCACCATTGTGGGCTATGTAACGAAATGGCTGGGCTAGTTTCCAGTTTGGAAAGGTATTGGTTGAAAACCGGCTATGAACTAAAGCCAGCGCAGTTTTTAATCGCGAATCCTGAAGGTCATAGAAATATTCGCGCAGCTGCTCAGTTCTTAATTGTCCTTTATAAACAATTGTTCTCGCAGAAAAACTTGTGATATAAAACTCATTATTGCTTCCTTTTACATCCCGTGAAATAACATGCGATGCATGGTTACGCAAGACGAAAAGTTTACGCTCAAAGGCGTTTCCGGTAATCGATTCATCTTTTGATTTTACAAACACCTGCTCAATTACAGGCTCCACCTCGACGGCGCCGGGCCCGGGGACGCTATGGTCGACGGGTACGACCCGATATCCCAATAGTTCAAGGCCCAATTCTTTTATATTCTTGCGAAGCACCTCGCGACAGGCATTCATTACTTTTTTGTCGCGGGGGAAAAATACCATGCCAACGCCATAACTACCCGCCGCGGGTAGCTTAAAGCCCAAGCGATTGCATTCTTCATCAAAAAATTCATAAGGTAGTTGAATAAGAACGCCTGCACCGTCGCCTGTTTTAGGGCTGCTTCCTTTTCCTCCGCGATGCTCCATGTTTTCAAGCATCGACAATGCATCTCTTAAATTTTGATTGGTTTTTGTGCCGTTGATGTTGGCAACGAAGCCAATACCACATGCATCATGTTCCAGTTCAGGTGTATACAAACCTCGGCTGGTTTTTTCTTTCATCGTCTGGTCGGTTTAATTACAACAAAAAATCTCCACTCAGGGCAAAATGGAGTTTTGAATTTACGGAACAAACAGAAGGAAATTCTGCCTAAGTTCCTATTTCTCCCAATTTTTTGAATCTTTTCACAAAAGAATCCAAAGCCTTTAAATATTAAAAAGTGCGAACGATTGCACTATAGTTGATTTTAAAAATTTTAAAAAACAGCGAAAACGATTGAAATTTTTATAAAACCGTTTCGTCTCCTTTGTCTTATCCACATTTTTTACACAAAAAATTATAAATCATAGCGTTTAGGTTTAACGGCCCTAACCATTTCTTTTTTACCAGGGGGTCCGGGTAGGGTTTCGACGATAAGTCCTAACGAAGCGAGATCACGTTTTAGCTGCCCCTTCGCGCAATAGGTTACGATGACACCACCAGGTTTCAAGCCGTGCGATATTTTTTCCAAAATAGAATAAGACCACAGCTCTGGTTGTTTACTCGGGGCAAAGGCATCATAATAAATCAGTTCGTAGCGCTGGTATGGCATATCAAATTGTTGAAACGCTGCCTGCAGTTTTAAAAGATTAAAATCCGGTGTAATGTGTTGGGATGTCCCCCACGTTGCACGGTGCATTGCTTCAAATTCATGTGTAAGGTTGATCAGAGGCGCGTAGTTCAGCTGTGACCAGATTTCCTCTCGTAAAGGTGATTCTTCGATGGAAGTATATTGGATTTTTTTTTGATGCAGCAGCGAATGACGAAGTGTCAGCAGCGCATTTAAACCAGTACCGAATCCAAGTTCAAATATCGAAACCGGCGTGGTAAAATTTTCTTCTGCATACTCCAGTCCACTTTTGATGAAGACGTGAGCCGATTCCTGGATTGCGCCATGGATGGAATGGTACGTTTCATTAAGCTCTTCATTCAAAAGAG
>DASQTN010000016.1:0-8296 GCA_035641895.1 Chryseolinea sp.
TAAAGTCCAGGCAAATTCCGTCCATCTTGCTATGGGTGATCTCTTTCTTGACTCTACAAAACCCCCACATTCACCGTTTGAATCAGTTCCATTGCCATGGGAACCAAACCCAACGGATAAAGGGGGAGAGACTACCGATAACCTTGATGATGACCCGGATAAAATTTTTTCCCGTGCGTCGCTCAAGCAACGAATTGATCTCGCTGCGACAAAACGGCAATTAAGCCAACAATCACTTTCAAGCGCAAACGACGAAACAGTTCCTCTTTTTGTTCTACATCATTCGTGGAAAAGCTTTGTTCACGAACTCCATTCTTTTTCAATCGAATCTTAAAGCGCAAGCTTTTTTAAGATAAGATATCCGGACCGTTGCGACGGACCGATGGTGCTTACGCACCCACTTTCAAAAATCAAAATCGTTTTATTAAAAAGAAGTATGATGAGAATTGCAATTCTCGTTTGTCTTGCATTCTTGGTAACAACAAGCTGCAGGCATGACGAGCAGGAAAAACATGAAAACACAAAATTTGTTGTGACGAGTCCGGTGAGAAAGGACACATTAGTTTATCATGAATATGTATGTCAGATCCGTTCTGTTCAGCATATAGAACTCAGGGCCCTCGAGCGCGGGTATTTACAAAATATTTATGTAGACGAAGGACAGGCTGTAAAAAAAGGACAGCTGATGTTTCAAATCACGCCCATGATTTACGAAGCTGAAATGCAAAAGGCAAAAGCGGAAGTTAACTTCGTTGAGATTGAATATTTAAATACAAAAAATCTCGCTGACAGCGGGATTGTTTCGTCTAATGAACTTGCCCTTTCTAATGCAAAACTCAACAAAGCGAAGGCAGAACTTTCCTTGGCGAAGGCACACCTGGATTTTACAACAATACACGCACCCTTCAATGGGATAATGGATCGCTTTCAAGTTAGACTTGGAAGTCTTGTGGAGGAAGGCGAGTTGCTTACGACTCTGTCGGACAATAGTAAAATGTGGGTCTACTTCAATGTGCCGGAAACGGAATACCTCGACTACGTTACCAGGGTCAAGCCTGAGAAACAACAAGAGGTGGTGCTGCAAATGGCAAACAATCAGTTATTCGAGCACAAAGGCGTAGTGGAAACTATCGAAGCGGATTTCAACAACGAGACTGGCAACATCGCATTCCGTGCAGTGTTTACAAACCCAAAGGGAATATTGCGACATGGTGAGACCGGGAATATACTCATGCCAACTCCCCTGATAAATGCGTTGCTGATTCCGCAAAAAGCAACATTTGAAATTCTTGACAAGAGGTATGTCTTCGTCGTAGACAAAGACAATACAATCCAGACAAGAGAAATCACTATTGGTATTGAGCTGCCCCATCTTTATGTAATCACTGAAGGCCTACAGGAAAATGAAAAGATTCTGGTAGAAGGATTACGCAAAGTTAAGAATAGCCAAAAGATAGAATATGACTTCCACAATCAGGCTTCTATCATTGCTGGTCTGAATGAATTACACGCTGAATAATTACCAAAAAAAATGTTTAGCAAATTCATTCAAAGACCGGTTCTCGCGATATCGATATCGCTGGCAATCATTTTCCTGGGAGTACTGGCCATCTATACGAGACCAGTTTCACAATTCCCAGATATCGCACCACCCAGGGTAAATATTTTTATTGCCTACCCTGGCTCCAGCGCCGACGTGCTGGTGCAATCAACCCTGATCCCACTCGAGCGCGCGATCAATGGCGTTCAAGGCATGCAGTATATAATCTCTGATGCTACAAGCGCCGGAGAAGCCACCGTTCAAATCGTGTTTGAGCCCGGGACTGATCCGAATGACGCCGTCGTGAATGTGAAGACCCGAGTAGACCAGGTAATGAACAACCTTCCACCGCTCGTTCAACGCGAAGGCGTCATCATTTCCCCAATTCAGCCGAGTATGCTGATGTACGTGAACTTGTACAGTACGGATAAGAACGCAGATGAAAAGTTTTTATACAACTATTCAAGCGTTCACATTTTGCCGGAGCTCCAGCGAATCAGCGGTATGGGACGCGCCCAGATATTGGGAAGCAGGCAATTCGCAATGCGGATCTGGCTGAAGCCTGATAGAATGAGAGCGTACAATATCTCGACAGAGGAAGTAATGGAAGCGATCAATGAACAAAGTGTCATCGGCAGGCCTGGAAGATTAGGTCAGGCATCGGGAAAGACACCACAATCGCTCGAGTATGTCCTGGTGTACAAAGGGAGGTTCAACGAACCAGAGGAGTATGAGAACATCATCATAAAGGCAAATTCCGAAGGTGAGATCCTTAAGCTGAAAGACATGGCGGAAGTCGAATTAGGAAGTGAGTTCTTTGATATCTACTCGAATAAGGACGGATATCCTTCAGCATCCATCGTGTTAAAACAAAATTTTGGGAGCAACGCCAGCAAGGTAATTGAAGGAGTAAAGGAAAAACTGAAAGAGTTGGAAACCGATTTTCCGCCGGGAATGAAATACGATATCAATTATGATGTTTCAAAGTTTGTCGATGCATCCATTGATAAGGTAATGCATACACTGATTGAAGCATTCATTCTGGTTGCACTCGTAGTGTTCGTCTTTCTTGGTGATTGGAGGTCGACATTGATACCTACCCTTGCTGTTCCGGTATCGCTCATTGGCGCGTTTGCTTTCATGCAGCTCTTCGGCTTGACCATCAACCTGATTACGCTCTTCGCGCTTGTGCTCGCGATCGGGATAGTTGTTGATAATGCCATTGTGGTTGTAGAGGCCGTACACGCAAAAATGCACGATGAGAATCTTTCACCGTATAAAGCCACTGTAAAAGTTCTTGATGAAATCAGTGGAGCGATTATAGCCATCACGCTGATTATGACTGCGGTTTTTGTCCCGGTATCATTCATGACCGGACCAGTGGGAATTTTTTACAGACAGTTTGCCATCACCATGGGAAGCGCCATCGTCCTGTCAGGCGTTGTAGCCCTAACGCTCACGCCAGTGCTCTGCGCCATGATCCTGAAAAACAACTATGGAAAACCAAAGCGAAAGTCACCGGTCGATAAATTTATTGATTGGTTTAATAGAAAGTTTGAGAAGGTGACCGGCAAATACACGAACCTTCTCACACGTATTGTTGATCGCCGCATGGTCACTTACGGCATCTTTGTTTTGTTTGCCGTTGGTACTTTTCTCATGAACAAGACCCTTCCGGCTGGATTTATTCCCAGCGAAGATCAGGGAATGATCTATGCCATTATTCAGATGCCGCCGGGCAGCACGCTGGAAAGAACCAATGATGTATCCAGGAAACTGCAGCAGATCGCAGAGGAAGTGGATGGCATTCAATCGGTATCGTCATTGGCCGGTTATGAAATATTAACTGAAGGCCGGGGATCAAATGCAGGTACGTGTATCATCAATCTGAAAGACTGGTCGGAACGTCATCATTCGGTAGGGGAGATCGTGGAAGAATTGGAAGAAAAAACGCAAGACATGGGTGCCGTTATAGAATTCTTTGAACCGCCCGCGGTTCCGGGTTATGGATCGTCCGATGGATTTTCGCTACGACTGTTAGATAAGGGCGCTACCACCGATTACCAGGAATTTGATAAAGTAAATGCGCAGTTCATGCACGATCTCAGCCAGAGAAAGGAACTCGCTGGGTTATTCACATTCTTTGCAGCCAACTATCCGCAATATGAGCTGGTCATAGACAACGAGTTGGCTATGCAAAAGGGTGTTTCTATCGGCAAAGCGATGGAGAACCTGGATATTCTGATCGGCAGCACATACGAACAGGGATTCACGCGGTTTCGTACTTTTTATAAGGTATATACCCAAGCCGCCCCGGAGTATCGGAAATTACCATCTGACATTCTGGACCTCTTCATCAAAAATGATCGCGATGAGATGGTGCCTTATTCATCGTTCATGAAGATGAAAAAGACGCAGGGGCCTAATGAAATTACCCGATTCAATCTTTACAACTCTTCGTCTATCCGAGGAATTCCGTCACCAAGTTTCACAAGTGGTGACGCGATCAAAGCCATTCAGGAAGTGGCCAGGCAAACGCTTCCGAGAGGTTACGACATCGCATGGGAAGGTTTGTCTTATGACGAAGCAAAGCGAGGAAACGAGGCGCTGTATATCTTTATCGTAGTCTTGATCTTCGTCTATCTCGTATTAGCAGCGCAGTATGAAAGCTTTATCATACCCCTTGCTGTCATTCTCTCTCTTCCTGCCGGAGTATTTGGGTCATTTTTATTGATCAAAGCGATGGGACTCGCCAACGACATATATGCCCAAATGGGGCTAATCATGCTGGTAGGACTATTAGGTAAAAATGCCGTGTTGATCGTTGAGTTCGCGGTACAGAAACATCAGCAGGGAGCAACAGTATTGGAGGCCGCAATTGAAGGGGCCCGCGTTCGTTTCAGGCCGATCTTAATGACGTCTTTTGCTTTCATCGCAGGCTTAATCCCACTTGTGGTTGCAACTGGCGCCGGTGCAATTGGAAACCGCACCATTGGTTCTTCTTCACTGGGGGGTATGTTGCTCGGGACGGTGTTCGGAGTAATTGTCGTACCCGGACTTTATTTCATTGTTGGAACAATTGCCGAGGGCAGGAAGCTTATCCGCGATGAGGATGAAAATCCGTTAAGCGAACAAATAGTAGAAAATGCAGCCGACGCTACAATGGTCAGGCGGGTACTTAAAAAAATGCGAAAGAAAAATGATACGAAAGATAATATATAGGGCCCTTCCGGTAGTTTTTATGCTGACATCACTGCTGGGTTGCAAAACCTTTCAAAAGCCAATTAAAACGGAAAGCAAAGTTGTCCCTGTCAGTTTTGGTAATTCACAGGACTCGGTAACGGTCGCCCGCATGAACTGGAAGGAATATTTTTCCGATGAAAATCTTGTCGCGCTTATCGACAGCGCATTAACAAGAAATCAGGAACTGAATATTACGCTGCAGGAGATTGAGATAATGAGAAATGAAGTGCGTGCGAGGAAAGGAGAATACCTTCCATTCGTTGACGTACGTGCTGGCGCTGGTGTCGAAAAAGAAGGACGATATACAAGACACGGATCAGTGGATGAAAATGGTGAGATCATGCCTGGTAAAAAATTTCCCGACCCGTTACCAAATTATGAGGTGGGAGTGTTTGCGTCGTGGGAGGTAGATGTTTGGAAAAAATTGAGAAATTCTAAAAAGGCTGCGGCACTCCGGTATTTGGCAGGCCAGGAGGGTAGGAATTTTTTGGTGACTAACTTGATTGGGGAAATTGCCAATGCGTATTACGAATTGATGGCACTCGACAATCAGCTGGATATCATCGTCAAAAATATTGCGATCCAGACCAACGCGCTTCAGATTGTCAGGCAGCAAAAAGAGGCCGCGAAGTTGACCCAACTTCCCGTCAACCGATTTGAAGCACAGCTTCTCAACACGACAAACCTTCAGTATGAGATCCGGCAAAGAATTGTCGAAACTGAAAACGAGCTCAGTTTTTTAACGGGTAGCTTCCCCAACGGAATCCCGCGTAGTTCAAACCTCTTTAACGACATCACGCTTGATTCACTTCGTATCGGAATTCCGTCTCAGTTGTTAGCGAACCGTGCGGATATTCGGCAGGCAGAGCTGGAGCTTGCAGCAGCCAGGCTGGACATAAAAGTCGCGAGGTCAAATTTTTTTCCTGCTGTAAGGATTCAAGGTGGAGTAGGCTTGCAGGCCTTTAACGTTGGCTATCTCCTCAATCCTGAGTCAATGTTATTTAGAATGGCCGGTGATCTAGTTGCACCGTTGGTGAACAGAAACGCCATCATCGCCCAGTATAATAATGCTACGGCCAGGCAGGTGCAAGCCGTATATGATTACGAACGTACAATACTGAATGCTTATGTAGATGTTGTAAATCAACTATCGAGCGTTCAAAACTTTGCCAAGAGTTATGACACGAAGGCAAAGGAAGTGGATATACTGATGCAGTCCGTTGTTATTTCAAACAGCCTTTTCCGATCCGCACGAGCGGATTACCTCGAAGTGCTGTTAACGCAGCGTGAAGCACTGGAGTCAAAGATGGAGCTGGTGGAGATCAAACGGAGGCAAATGAATTCCAAAGTGAATATATACAGAGCGTTGGGAGGCGGATGGAACTAACGTTAGAACAATTCAAGGAATGACCCCGGTGCCGGTCTGAACGTTGATGTCAGTCCGGTACCGGGATTTTATTTGTTGGCAGCGCAGAAAATTTGTCGTCAGGCTAATCTATCGCCGAGCGAATAACCGTCGAATTCCATCCTATAATGTTCCGCGTCATGATAGAGCGGAAGGCATCCAAACGTTCTAGAACCACCACTGCCTGGCCAAATGTGTAAAGTTGTCACCCAGGCAATGGTGGATTATTTTTAGGACTTAAAGGTCGGAAGCGGACGTTTTTCGTCCTCAACCGGACATCAAATAAATTTTGGGCCTACGTAAACCAGGCTTTTACAGTAAAAGATAAACAGTTCGGCCTGGCAAAGTATTTGAATCAAGCCGTTGCAAAACTCCTATGATTAAAAGACTACAAATCACTGCGTGCCTTCTTTTCGCAGCAACAATTGCCTTTGCGCAAATCACATTTCCACCCGGCGGTACTAACCGGAAAGCTTCGGTATCGCAGCGAATTGGAATCACTGACGTTCGCATCGATTATGACCGTCCGACTGTGAATGGTCGTGAAGGCAAAATCTGGGGCGGCTTAGTACACTACGGTTTTGCAGATCTTCATTATGGTACTAGCAAAGCTGCTCCGTGGCGTGCAGGAGCAAATGAGAACACAACATTCACATTCAGTACAGACGTCTCCATTGAAGGCAAACCACTCAAAGCCGGAAAATATGGTTTCTTCATTGCCATGGGACCAGAAAAAGCGACAATAATTTTCTCAAATGTCAGCACTGCGTGGGGCAGTTTTTATTATGACAGTAAAGACGACGCCCTTCGTGTCGAAGTGCCAGTGGCACCACTCACCGAGAGCATTGAACGGCTTATATATGTTTTTAGTGACGAAACTGATGACGCAGCAATTGTTTCATTACAATGGGAAAAAATGAAAATACCATTCAAGATTTCGGTTGATCTAGAAAAAGAACAGATCGCGGCGTTCAGAAGAGAATTCAACTCGGGCATTTTTTATCGCTACTGGCAAAACATGCAAATGGCTGCGAACTACTGCCTTACACACAACATTAACATCGATGAGGCAATCGGATGGGCCGACCGATCCATCAACAGTTATTTTGGTGAAAAGAATTTTTCTACGCTGTCCACCTACGCAGGCCTGCTGGAGAAGAAGGGCATGAAGGCTAAGGCTGACTCAGTAATGCAAAAAGCCTATCCTCTTGCAACTACTCTTCAGTTATATTCATACGGAAGAGGTCTCGAAAATCAAAAGCGTAATGCGGAAGCGATTGCAGTTTATAAAATGTCGTATAATAAAAATCCCGATGACCTTTATTCCTTGATGGCTGTGACTCGTAGCTATTCATTGCAGGGAAATAATAAGGAAGCGCTGAAGTATGCAAACAAGACCGTCACCTACGCAAAGAATACTTATTTTGAAAAATACGCTGAGGAAATAATTGCTAATCTGAAGGAAGGGAAACCAATCTAATACTAATAGGTATTTCGATTCTCATTTGGCTAGCATCAAATTTTTCAAAGCGTAGGTAATTTTCTACTGATGCCGAAATGTTATTGATTTTTCAATGTAAGCTGGCTTAAGCTGCGACACGGCTGCTGACTTTAGGGTGGGATTTGAAACCTTTAATAATGAGCCATACGGCAACAGCGATCTGAATAGGGAGCAAGGGCATGGCCATCTCTCCGATTGTGCGATGCCCGAGTAACATCATTAGTGTTACACCGATAAATTGAAGTGTGATTCCTACTAACCCCGTAACTGCTAGCATGCGCGGAATTAGCTTAAAGCGAAACAGCGAAATATAGAAAACGAACATCCACGCCCCAATGGCGAGCAGTTGCATGATATGGGCCGAACGCCTGGCGGAACTCACCGCTGCAGCAACAACTTGATACACCTCGGAATTTGCGTTTTCTGAAGCCACAAATTGATTGCTTATTGATAGCATCGACATTATCGTACCTCCCTGCACGACATCAAGTGTGCAGCTGATACCACACACGACGACGAACCATATTGCGGTCGATGTACTGTAGAGACGAAATACCTGAAAGGCTGTGATACCTAGATAAACGGTGAAAGCTGAACCTACAAAAGA
>DASQTN010000017.1:0-4505 GCA_035641895.1 Chryseolinea sp.
TCGTTCGTTGGAGTATATCACGTTAGCGACAAATTACAATATCAACAAAATCAAACTCATGCGAATGACCATCTGGCAGATGAATTAAAAAAATTCTTGCTATCAGAAATATTCCGGCAACGATCAATAGCCCGGTGGTAACGCGATGAATATTCCAGTGCATTTTATTTTTGAGAATATCGAAAATGGATACTAGGCCCAGCATTACAGGTAGTGTGCCGACGCCAAAAATAAACATATATGCAAAACCTTCAACGGGCGTCGACAACGTAATGCAAAATGACAGTGCGAGAAACGTGAGGCCGCAAGGCAATAGTCCGTTTAGCCCACCAAGGAGCAATATTGCTCCCCAGCTTTTATCCCGGATGTATTTTGAAAAAGTTGTTTTCAATATTCCGGAAAATCTTATAAACACATTGGAGAGGACTGGGATCTTAATTCCGGTCATTCCGACAGCGCCCATCAATATCAGTACTAATCCCAAGCTTACGGATAATAGATTTTGAAAATTTTCCAGCGGAAAAATATAACCAATGGTTGCCGTGAATGCACCCAAGACACCGTACATACTTATCCGACCAAAATTATATAATACACGATTCGCTATTGCAGGAGATCTTAGGTTGACCACTGCAAATGCCAAGGGACTACACATTCCGGCGCAATGTAAGCTGCCTGCAATTCCCATTATAAAAGCGGCTAAGAACATGTTAAATATTGACTACCGTTTCTATGAAATATTCTTTCTTATTCATCATCCATTGCATCCTGGCGCGATACATACCTTTAGCGACATCATCAATAGGAATTAGTTGCTGCGTTTTATCTGTGGACTTTATTACAAAGATTTTGTCCTTTTTTGGATCTGATGGATTGAACAACTTCAGCTTTCCATTTTCAATTTGGCTTAACTGGTTAAAATCAATTGAAAGAAAAGCACCCGATTTTTGAATTATTGGCTTTTGATCCAGCTGGCTTACATTATTCATTCTAACAATTTGGTCCTGATATACCAGCTCATCTTTATAGTAGTCATTTGATACAAGGCTTATATCTTGTCGCATACAAACGACAACAAGCGTTGCTATAAATCCAGCAAAAAGTATAAATGCAACTATGATCGACTGACCCCAATTCATGATTTTAAAATTTAATTTCTTATAGCATCGGAAGCCCGCGTGACCGGCCCGATAAATTTTGCTTTTACAGTTTCAATCTTCTCACCATTCGCATAGACGCCAAGAATAACGACTGTCTTGACATGGGTGATCTGACTCTCCGGAATCTTGATGAAATAGACCCCTTTTACCAATCCTTCAGCAGGCACATTAATTGATTTCCCATCGACTTTATAAATAGTGGCTGCTGCAGGAGACTCAACTTTAATTTCAACTGTTAACTCGTTGAAAGTTTTATTTACAAATTCCACATTATAAAGGTTTGTTATCAAATCAGCTTCGCGCTGATAGAGTGTTCCGGACACTTTCAGTACCGTAGTTTCAACATCAGATCGCGTGATGAATGCAAACCCCAGTATCGCCATCAATGCTATTAAGACAAAGGAATAACCGATAACTCTTGGTGTAATTATTTTTTGAATTCGATTGGTGATCGAATTGATCGAGGCGAAACGGATAAGCCCTTTTGGCTTTCCAATTTTAATCATCACTTCATCACATGCGTCAATGCAAGCGGTACAATTTACGCATTCCATTTGTGTACCATTTCTTATGTCGATTCCGGTGGGGCAAACATGAACGCAAAGTTTACAATCTATACAATCACCCTGGCTCGATTCTGCGGTTGCGTTTTTCTTGAGGTGCCCGCGTGGTTCTCCTCTCAACCAGTCGTAAGCGACAACAATTGATTCTTTGCTAAGAAGAACGCCCTGTAATCTTCCGTACGGGCAAACTGCAATGCAGGCCTGCTCGCGAAATTTTGCATACACAAAATAAAATATGCCCGTAAACGAGACCATCGCAATAAATCCAGTCACATTATTTTTGGGCGGCGCCTGGATGATTGCCATCGTGCTTTCAATGCCAATGATATAAGACAGAACGGTATGCGCAATCAATAACGAAATCAAAAGAAAAACCGTGTGCTTAAGCGTTTTCTTGAATATCTTCTTGATGCTCCACGCTTCTTTATTAAGTCTTCTTTGTGCTGGCGCATCCCCTTCGATAAGATATTCAATTTTTCTAAATACCATTTCCATGAACAAAGTCTGAGGGCATAGCCATCCGCACCATATCCGGCCGAACACAACCGTGAAGAGGATTATAAAAAGAAAAAAGGTAATAAGCGCGATTGCCAGCAGTACGAAATCCTGGGGCCAGAATGCCTGCCCGAAAATCACAAACTTTCTTTCAAGGATATTCAAAAGCAGAAACGGTTGCCCGTTGATCTTAATGAAAGGGCCACCAAAAAGAATAGATAATAGAATTATTGTAACCACAATACGCCACTGATGAAATCTTCCAGATGGTTTTTTGGGATATATCCATAGCCGCTTCCCGTCTGCATCAACGGTGGCGATACTGTCCCTAAACTCATCATTGATGTTACTTGACTCGCTTTTAGCCAACCGCTCTTTTCTCACATCAATTCTTATAGCTCCTTCCATCCTAGTTAGTAATTAAAGAGAGGCTTGAATCTTGGTACTGTCTGTTTTCACAGACGTCGTTTCTTTAAAAAGTTCACCTTGTGGTGCTTTTGCGTCCAGTGGATTTGTTCCTTGCAAGCTTAAAATATAAAACGTCACGTCACGAAGATCTTGCTGGCTCATCGCTTTTCCCCATGCAGGCATACCCTTTTCAACCGCACCATTTTTAATCGTGTTAAAAATACTTTTTACGTCTCCGCCATGAATCCAATATTCATCGGTAAGGTTAGGTCCAATTGTATTTCCAGCCCCATCATTTCTATGGCATGATGCACATGGATTGTTAGAAAAAACAGTTTTTCCTTTTTCGATCATTGCGGGATCTGCAGTATATTGAAGATTACTCTCATCAATAGCGGCTTGCGGTTGTCGGGCCTTAAGCTGTCTTGCTTCTTCTTCAGCCTGGGCGATTTCAATTTGATACTCTTCTTCCGGTAATGGCAGACTGGCAGAGAAATGAAATATTACCACGTATACAACAGCCCAGCCGATTGTGCCATAGAATAGCCACTTCCACCAAGGCGGTAAGTGATTGTCCAACTCTTTAATCCCATCGTAACTGTGATCGAGCTCGATATCTTTCTCCTGCTCAACGGGTACGGAGGCATTCATACTTTGCGCAAATTTCGACCACCATCCTGGTGATGGGACATAGACAACACCAAGTTTTTCGGCCTTCTGCCTATTGATCTGTTCATTTACCATTTTTACAACGCTCAGCACATAGATGCTAACAACAACTAGCACTATAATGGAAATAATCAACAGTCCAATTATTACATAATATGGGAGCATTGGATGACTAACTGGATCATCAAGGAAGGATTTGCCAGCCGCAGACTTTTCCTGCGCAAACGAAGAGGCTGCAACCAGCGTTCCGCATAAAATTAGCAGTATCCTTTTCATAGATTGTTTACGTTATTATCTTTTTTATGATCCGCCTCGAGTGGAAGTCCTTTCATCTTATCGATGAATATTTCTTTTGTAGTAAAAACCCACCAAAGCAGGCAAATAAAAAAAATGAAGAAGATAACAAAAGATATTATTGGCCAGATGGCAATGTTATCTATACTCTGAAGCACATTCTTATACATAGCTTTTCACTTTAATTGTCGACAATCACTTCTGCGCCTGGGCAGTTTTTTCTGCTTTAATATCTACGCCAAGCCTTTGCAGGTATGCGATCAGTGCCACGATCTCAGCATCGGGAAGCACGTCAATGCCATCAGCCTTCAGAGATGTTACAATCTGCTCTGATTGTTTCTCTAGATCACTATTGGCATGTTCTTCATATCCCTCGTCATATGGAACACCTACTTTTCGCAGTGCATTTATTTTTCCGCTTGTCTCATTTTTGTCTATGCGCTGCTCGAAAAGCCAAGGATATGCGGGCATGATGGATCCAGTAGACACTGCATCCGGTGCCAGCATGTGATTGTAGTGCCAGCTGTTGGAATATTTTTCTCCTACGCGGTGTAAATCCGGACCAGTTCGTTTTGATCCCCATAAGAAAGGATGATCGTAGACGAATTCACCAGCTTTCGAATATTCACCGTATCGTTCAGTTTCAGAACGGAAAGGCCGGACCATTTGCGTGTGGCAGTTAACACAACCTTCACGTATATAAATATCCCGACCATGAAGTTCAAGTGGCGTATATGGTTTCACATTCGTGATGGTTGGCACGTTCGATTTGATTAAGAACGTGGGAATCATTTCAACGAAGCCGCCGACAAGAATTGCAATCAAAGTGAGCACCGTGAACACAACTGGTTTATGTTCCAGCACCCTGTGATGCCAGCCCGCGTTTCTCGATGCTACATACTCATTGACCAAAGGA
>DASQTN010000018.1:0-3006 GCA_035641895.1 Chryseolinea sp.
ACATGTGGATACCCTATTTAATAAGGGACAGTTCGATGAGGCATTCAAAACAATATATGAGCTTAAAAAAGAGGACCCTCTTGAATACCGGTATAACTATGCCCGCGACAGCCTGGTCCATTCGCTACGCGCCATGGCGGAAAAAAACTTCAACACACAAAATTTCTCTGATGCAGTAGGGTATTATCTGATCCTTAAGAAGCACGAAGATCCTGAATCATTTGAAACGATACGGCAGATTTCGTTATGCCAGTATTATCTGGGCAATTATCAGGAAGCGCTACATGCTTTGAAGCAACTGCACAACTTAAGACCGTACTCTATGGAGCTGGTTTATCGCATTGGAATGTTGAATCTGGAAAAGTTGGAAAACCCTGAAGAAGCTCTTTATTACTTTAGCTATGGCAAAAAGATATTTAAAGAGAACCTGACGGAGATTTATGGTGCTGCCTTTGAAGTAGTTATGAATCCCATTGATGCTCCTGACATTTATTTTGACCTCTTTGAAGCGCGCGCCCGGGCGAATATTCAATTGAAAAATTATGAAGAAGCAGTAACAGATTGTAACTGGGCTGTCTTTCTTCGCCGGGAAAGAAGCAGCCCGTACATACTCCGGGCGACTGCAAATGCCGGACTCCAGAATTTTGACGACCTCTGCACCGACCTGAGAAAAGCAAAAAAATTGGGCGGTACCGGCACCGAATCGATGGCAAGAAGGTATTGCCGGTGAAGCCTAACCCAGTTGATTCTGTATTTTTTGTGAACCTTTGGGCCCTAGTAACTTAGTGGCTACTGCAACCGAAAGTTTTGCGACACAATTCTTGCCACGAAGACTCAAAGACACTAAGGGTTCACAAAGTTTGGTTCGCATTTCTTAGTGAAACTTTGTGTCCTGGTGACTTTGTGGCTAATGCAACCGGGAGAATTTTTTGGTACCCAAATTCTTGCCACGAAGACTTAAAGACACTAAGGTTCACAAAGTTGGCTCTGTTCTGTCTCGTTCTGATTTAAGTTTACGTCTTCATTTTATAAATGTGTAAACGTAATTCAGGTAAGCTATGTCTTTCTTTGTGAAACTTTGTGCGTTCGTGACTGAGTGGCTAATGCAACTGGATGCCTAACTAATTGGTTCTTTAAATGGCGTGCCTACAGCACTCCATTCGCTACATTATTTTTTCTACCAAACTGCCGCCCCTATCGGGGCTCTTCACTTTGCTTTTTTCGGCTCTTACCTAAAGCTACTGAAATGACATCCGCCCCGTTTTGTAGATGGCGCTTTGAAGGTGTATTTTTACCAAAATAAGTGCAACGAGTGACTTCGAGGAGTCATACAAACGACAAACAGTATGAACGAGAATACCAAAGAACACCTGGCCTCTGTTAAGAAGAGTTATTTTAACATCCTTGCTCTATTCCTTGGAAATGAAAAAATCGAAAGCCGGTTTCTCAGATGCCTGTTAAAATGGGGCCTTCAACTTAATTTCAAACTGGAAGATCTGAAACAAGCAAACGTGGATATTTCCGATCTCAAGTTCCTTTCAATCAACGACAAAGTCGTGAAACTCGAAGCCATTTATCACCTGGTCTACATGATCTACCTGGACGAAGTGGTAGAAGATGTAGAGCTGGAAGTGGCTACTATATATGCTACCGCCCTGGGATTCAAACCTTCTGTAGTGAGCGATTTATTTAAATCGATCGCGACTGAGCCTTTCGACGAAACTAGAATTAATAATGTGCGTCAAGAGGTCATTGATTTTCTCAAGGTGAACGAGGCTTAAAAAACCTTACGCGAGATTCAGCTCTAACTAAACGGAGCTAATCGTCTGATAATTTTGTTCTTACCTTTCGGTCGCTCATGTAACATTTCAGGACCAAATAGAACAGTTTTTCAATTTTTTTAAAAATGAGATCAGAACCTGCCTTGAGGAAATGAGCAGGTAGAAACTTTCTCAAAATTTTTTTCGGATGGGCTGCGACGTCAAATGGAAGTTTCCATGGATAAATCAACACTTTTCAAAGCTGGAAAATGACACCCCTGGAAACCCGGGGTCTTTGAAATTTCTTTATGATGCGCAGGTATTTTATTTGATTCTACTAAGGATACCAATGTAGGATTTGTATGAATTCAGGTTGGCAATCACCCTCCTGTTTTAGCGACATTTGAATCATCAACGACAACATTAAATAACAACTCGTATGGCTTATACCAGTAATGTTAACTACAGCAACTACAGACCGGTTTCCAAGATGAACCCACGGTTAAGACAATTAGCAATCTTATCTGCGGTAGTACTTCTAGGCATGATAGTATCGATATCTGTCAATGTGTAATCGGTAAAATAATATTTTTTAATCGCCTAAGCCCATTTTTTAAAGGCCCCCATTTTAGTGGATGTTTAGTTTTTTGATCCCGCGCCTCCGCGGGATTTTTTTTTATTATTTCCGGCATTCATCTTCTCTGCCTAGTTTTAGGACATGGATTTAAGCCAGGATACCTTCCTCAACCACCTCGCCCAAACTACCGAATCACCCTCATTAATAAGTGTAACTTTCGCTGAAGGTATTTATATATATGACACTGAGAATAAACGTTATACGGATTTAATCTCAGGTATTGGTGTAACTAATATAGGCCATCGAAACCCGGCGGTGATCGCAGCTATAAAGGACCAGCTCGACAAATATTTGCATGTGATGGTCTATGGAGAATACATTCAATCCGCCTCAAATGAGCTTGCGAAAAAACTGACCAGCCTGCTACCCGCCACCCTCAACTGCTGCTACTTTGTTAACTCTGGAACTGAAGCGAATGAGGGTGCGCTGAAACTCGCCAAGCGTTATACCGGGCGAAGTGAGATTGTGTCATGTCGGAAATCTTATCACGGAAGCACCCACGGCTCCATGAGCGTGTCGGGTAATGAAATCAAGAAGCAGGCTTTTCGGCCGCTCTTGCCCGACGTAACGTTCATCAATTTCAATAGCCTAGAAGACCTTACCCTTATT
>DASQTN010000019.1:0-5399 GCA_035641895.1 Chryseolinea sp.
GCCACTGCGTAGGCACAAGCGTAGTGGCCAATGGGCAAAAAAATGATACACACGATATTAACAATACTATTTGTTACGACTTTAACTGCTGCATCCGGACAAGTCTTAATAAAATTTGAATTTTCAGAATGTATGACTGAATGCATGGGGGACAGTACAAAAATTGACAGGATCATTCAAACCAATGACATGTCAATAATAAGTTTGACTGCTTATGCCAACTGTAACGGAAATTTAGAAGGGCAAATTAAATTAGCAAACGACACACTCGATTTAAGATATTTTCCTAAGGTGTCAAAAGTTTTCAATAAGAAGACTGGAAAGGTGGACGAGATTATTGAAATAGCTATGTGTGACTGCATTTTTAAATTCAGTTACACAATCAAAGGACTTAAAACTCAAGACAAAAATAAGATAAAAATAAACGGAGAGAATTTAGACAAGATTAATAAAAGAACTTACACAACGGAAGAAATTGAAATACAATCTGAAATTGATACTACATGGACATCGCAGGAAATTTTCTTGGTTGTAGAAAATTCTGCAACATTTTCAGGAGGTTTTGCAAAATTCTACGACTATATTGACAATAATCTTGTTTATCCAAAGGACGCAGAAAAAGAAGGCATAAAGGGTAAAGTATTTGTTGAGTTTGTAATTAATAAAGACGGCTCAATAGATGACACAACTGTTAAGGTTTTACGAGGACTAAATGAATCTTGTAATAATGAAGCAATTAGATTAATGAAAGAATGCCCTAACTGGATTCCAGGAACAATGAAAGGACAGCCCGTTAAGCAAAAACTCCTACTTCCTATAATATTTAAACCTTTAAAAGATAAGTAAAAGATAAAGTAAGTGGCATGCCCACAGGCTACAACATGGCATATAAGTGCCGGCAGAGATTGAATCGCTATTTATTAAATTCGTCTGCGGGCACGCTTTATATGCGGGACGTTATCAGCAATTGCATCGAATGAGAATTAACTACAAACTATACATACTCGGACTCATTATAATAGTCGTACTCACGGTTATAGCAAATTATTATAAGACTCCATCGATCGTAGGACTATCGGAGGATTTTGCCAAGAAAAAAGTTATGGAGGTTTTGATGGACACGAGTAAACGGCCGTGGATTGAAAATAGGAGCGATTTATTTTGATCAGGACAAAGGAGTCTGCCATCAGCATCGCCGAAACGATTTTATTCGAGATCTATTGCAAGGAACAGATTTTGCAGGAAAGACCTTATGGAGTCCATAAAGTAGGTGACTATTGGTTCATTGCAGGTTCGCTACCTAGACTGTATGATTTCGGAGGAGGATTTGAAATTATACTTGATTCGAGGGACGGCAAGGTTATGAGTTTGACACACTACAAGTGATGCAACGCTGCCAACATCATCTATAAACATATGCATCGCAGATTTTTAAAGTGCGTGCTGTTAAAATTTGTCAACAACGCGGGACAAAGATGTAGGTATTTAAACGCATACGCCTTTAAGCTAGGCGTTGTGGCAATTGGGCGGACAGATTCATTAAATGACAAATAACCAAATGAAATATTTAATAGGTTTAGTTTTGATGAGCTTGACATTTTGGTCATGTGGACAATCAAAATCAAGCATAATAAGCGGGCTTACAATTAGTCCATTGATTAAAGATAAGGCCGAGAAACATTTCAGAAAAATGGACGAGTTTGAAAAGGTAAATACATCAAACATGGGATTTCAAATCTTTGAGAATAATGTAGAATTTGAATTTTACGAAAATGACAGTCTAATTATTTCAACGCAAGGCAAACCAAGATCCATGCTATTTAAGTCTTTCTATTCGTGGGAGGGTGATACATTAACTATTGATGGAGCCATTGGACTTTTTGGAGGAGGAGGTTTTTCAATAAAAGTTGTAAATGGTAAAGCGACTGTCTATCACATGTTAAGCTCTGACGATTCTCCGACATATGCATATGAAGTGAAAACAGGACTTATAGATCGACTTGAAGTGCCGTGCCATAACGTTAAGGCCATCGTGTCCGAGATACCTATGAAAGGAGCGAGTAAAATAATTTACGGTTACGTTGAATTTAAAAGTGAAAACTACTATTCAAGTCAGGGGACGGTGGACGGAAAAGAGCTCAGACCAAGGAAAAAGTCACGCTCAAATATGAAAATGTACTTTAAGAGTGGAGAACTTAAAATGTAAAGATTGTGGAAGCGCAACAGCCGACAACATCCAATTCATGCCGGTGGAGTTTGCTGATTATTATTAATTTGGCCTGCCAGCACGCATCATATGCCAGCTTGATTAAGGACTCATGATTAGAATTGTGACTTGTTTTTTATTGACAATATGTACCTTTATTTGTAAAGGACAGCAGACAGATAACTTTGATAATCTTACCTACAGAGACAAGTATAGAATAATAATAGACGACGCCACCAAATACCCGGCAGAGGCAAATTTTGCTGACAAGTATCTAAAGTTGACACAAATGACCATCACGTTGGCAGACTCCTTAGTTGCTGGGATGATGCGCCCTTATAGAGACACTTCGTTCCTTTATCTCTTAAACGATGCAAAGACCGAGAAGTTTTTCAATGCAATGAAAGACATGTATTCATTGGCCTTTCAGGAAATAAGGGATGTAAAATTAGACGAAAGATTAAACGCAAGGCTCGTTGAAGTAGTTCTGAGTAAAAATGTAAAGGATTCGATTTCCAAGTCATTGAAAGGGCAATCTACGATTGAGTCACTTGCAACACTCAGAGAACTTCAGACAGCATGCTTACAGTTGACTGATTTGGTTTTTGATGAGATAATCCAAAGGAAGAACAAACGGTAACGCAATGCGACATACATCGACGTTAGCAGGCATTGAGTTTATTATGCGGTATACCCAGGTCGTAATAATTGTTATGATGGCAACTGGCTGCACGCGCAGAGACGGCGCGGCAACAGGTGGCTCAACTCTCCCCGACACGATATACAGTGGAGACTTTCTGTGGAGGGAAAAAGCACAAGCGAAGAGAACGACAATACTAGTGGATAACGGAAGAAACGGCGAGGCGCCAAACTTCAAATTGAATGAAATTGTGCTAGTTAGAGTGCGTGTTGTGGGTTTAACCGAATACGAAATGTTTTTCTCAGAGATCAAAGGAGCGACGATTCTCAGGTCTGACACAGCTAGGAGCGTTTTCACCGTAAAGCCTACAGATAGTACATTTTCATTTAAGCTAAATCAATATTACCCTAAAGGAAGAGTCTTTCGCCACATTAGACAATGGGATGAGGAAAGTGAGGCATATGATGTTTTCACTATTCCTGAAGATGGATTTAAGACGGTGGGGAGTATAGAATTGAGGGCTAATTGACGCCAGCCTAATACAAGCCATGAGTCATGCGGCACAGTTGATATTTAATTTTTATAGTTTGGCGTGCCGGCACGCCTTATATGCAGGACGTTATGGCCAATGCTCAATGAAACAACGACTATCAATTCTTATTTTGATACTTGTGACAAGTTGCAGTCACACTAACTACATTGACAGATACACGGCTACTGATAATTTAATAATGGATGGCAAGGGAATGGACTCATTCGAATTAGGTAAGGCGCGGGCACAAGATGTAATCAAAGAACTTGGGAAAGATTTTGAAGAGATAAAGCATAAAGACTATAGCGGGGAAATCTATTACAAAGACTTAGGACTCTCTTTCTATTATTTCCAAAACGAACGGACAAAACAACTATTCGCGATTTACTTTAAAGCACCATTCAAAGGAAAAACGACAAAGGGAATCATACTAAACAAGGCGACGATGGAAGATGTTGTTCAAATTTACGGACCTCCCGTCTGGACATCTTGTGACATGTGTGACACATGGACAGTTGAGTATGAAGGAATTGAATTTGATATCGAGCGGGACAAGTCATTACCTCATTTCCCATTAGACGAAGAGAGACATTTAAAGAAAATAGTAATTGGGATAACGGTTATAGAAAACGACTAACAGAGACAGGGCATAGCAAAATGCATATAATCCATGCCGGGTGAATTTTAAAGTGTGCGCTCTTAAATTTCGGTAGCAAGGTGTGACAAAGGTGTAGGCATTACATGCATACTTTTTATAACGAGGGCGTTGTAGGCAATCCAGAAAAGTTTTTTACAAGATGATAAAGCTAATTTACCAGTATTTTGCGATTTCACTATTATTATTAGTCTGTAATTGTAGTAAGCCAAATAGTGAAAACGGTCATTGGCATGCGGTCTCCGGCGTTGAAACTTATTTGACTCTTGATATAAATGACTCCTCGTCAATAACGCATAATCATCTAATAAGTGCGGGCGGAAGAAGAATAGAAAGTCCACGTGTTGATGAATTGGGAGGTAAAATTTTCCCCTCAGGTTTCTATGGTTACCACAGATATTCGGGCATATATTCCCTAAAAGCTGACACGCTCATCGTTAAAGATTCCATTAATGGTGTTCAGAAATACGTTAGGTCGGACTTATCTCAGTGTTTTAACAGCGACAGGTATATGGGACTGATCGTTAAAATAACTTTAGAAGAAGTGTCAGACGCCGTCGATTATGAGGCTTATGATAAGAAATATTGTTCCGACAATCTATTCGTTGGCAAGTTGGACGAAGGATTGTCGGACTACTTGGACAGTGTGATAAATGAAGTACCTGATAGTATCTTTATAACAGTTAATGACGTCATAATTGGACTAAACGAAACTCAATTCTTCAAATCGGTTAATGCCAAGTGCTCTGACACGCAGTTGCCAATCAACATCAATTTGCACATTGATCGGGAAGTTCCTTTGGATTTTATTAAGAAGCTTGTTATAATGGTCCCGGACAGTTTTAAGGTTCACAAGGTCGTTCTGGTAAAGGGTCGGGATATTGGATTGATTGAGCTTAGGTAAGCAATATGTGGGCAGCCCTCATACATCCGCACCAGCCCAATACATCAGCGTTGGTGGTAATTTAGAAAGAATGGAACAACGAGAATATAAGTGGAAAGGCAGACCAGATTACATGCCATTCTTAATCCAACAAGTAATTGAAATCGGAGGCACGACAGTTTTCTTGCTATGTATTTATGCCTTTTATTATTTGATTCAGGATACCTCGGGAAAAGTTGTCAGCTGGACATTGCTTCATGTGGTGTTTGGTTTTGTCTTTCTCAGACAAGCATACTACTCAGCCAAGAAGCTGTTTGAATATAGATATCTATATTATCGGATCACTAACGATAACGTTGAGATTATAAAGGGTAAAAACCAAGATGATTTAACAATAATACCAAAGCAGAAAATACAATATGTTCAGGCTAAGAAATCACTCGGTGACAGAATTTATGGAACGAAGACCATTAAACTTTATTC
>DASQTN010000020.1:0-3231 GCA_035641895.1 Chryseolinea sp.
GGTAAATGATCGGCAACTGGTGGAGTGCGGCAAACTGGAAAGCTTCACTTACCTCTCCTTCGGTAATAGCTGCATCGCCAATGGAACACAATACTATTGGAAGATCCTTATTTTCCAGGTTTCCGGACTTCTCTTCATGGCCTGCAAGATTACGGTTCATGCGATCAAGTCTTTCCAGGTACTGGATACCCTGGGCAATCCCGGTGGTGGGGATGGCCTGCATCCCCGTTGCGCTACTTTGGTGAATAATCGTAGGCTTGTCAGTTCCGCGGTAATTAGGATGCGAGTAGTAAGCCCTACCGCCTGTAAACAGATCATCCGCTTTGGCAAGCAGCTGCAACATCAGTTCATAAGGAGTAAAGCCAAGTCCAAGGAGCATACTTTCATCGCGGTAATACGGACTTACAAAGTCTTTCGGCTGCAAATGAAAAGCTGCGGCCAATTGAATTGCCTCATGACCTCGGGAGGTAGAATGGACATACCGGCAGGTTTGCCTGTTTGATTCATATATTTCAGCCATTGCCCTTGCGGTACACATAAGCTGGTAAGCCTTTAGCAAGACATCGTTCGTCACCATAATCAAAATTAGCAGACTGGAATGATACTACCACACGCAGCAATAATCTGTAAACACCGGTGAAAAGCAACAAAATTTAAAAGCAAAAGAAGAAAAGTAAAAGAGGAGGTGGTAGGATATCAGGGAAGGAATTAAGCGGGGGTTACTTAATTTCCATTTTTAACAGCATTTCTTTTTCGATAAAAGCCTCGAGTTCATCTCCAACAACACATTCGCCAACGCCTGCCGGAGTACCGGTAAAGATGAGGTCACCAATGTTGAGTGAAAAGTAGTTCGAAATATGCGAGATGATATAATCGAAAGTAAAGATCATCTGGCTCGAATTGGCTTGTTGTACCAGTTCTTTATTCTTATAAAAGCTAAAGTTGATGTTCTTTTTATTAAAACCCGGCGCGAGATCGATGAACTTTCCCACTGCCGCGGAATTATCGAACGCCTTGGCTTTTTCCCAAGGCAGTCCCTTCGACTTTAGTTCATTTTGAATATCACGGGCGGTAAAATCTACGCCGGTTGTGATGCCATTATAATAATTTGAGGAATGCCTTTCCTGTATGTATTTACCGTTCTTACAAATTCTTAATACAAGTTCACATTCGTAATTAAGTTCATTTGTAAATTCAGGATAATAAAAAGGAGTGTGGCTTTGTAACAATGCGCTTTTGGGCTTCATGAATAAAACCGGTTCCTCAGGTAAGTCGTTGCCAAGTTCTTTGGCGTGTGCCGCATAGTTTCGGCCAACACATATTATCTTCATGATTTTGCTGTAGTTAATATCCTTAAACTGAGCGAATATAGACAAATCAAATAAATAAAACAATTATGTATAAAGAAGAAAAAATTTATTCCAAAGCGATGGAAAGTTTGTTCACTTCGTTCATAGTTGCCTCAATACCAGCGGTTGCGAAGCTCTCTATCACACCGATGCATTTCTGTATTTTCACCTGAACCAGGGGTATCTCATTGTTTAACCATTTATTTAAAACGAACTGTGCCTGCATCCCCTTGGGATAATTATTTCCAATGCCAAAACGGAGCTTTGGATACCGGTCTGTACCAAGTACCAGTTGAATGTCTTTAAGACCATTATGGCCGGCGTCTGAACCTCCGGGACGCAGCCGAAGTTTATCGAGGGGTAAGGCAAGATCGTCGAAAATTGTCAGCGTATTTTCAAGGGGCACCCTGGTTTTGTCCATCCAATATTTGAATGCCTTGCCACTCAGGTTCATAAAAGTGGTCGGGCAAATACAAACAAACTGTTTTCCTTTCCATTTTACTTCGGCTACAAATGCAAGCCTGTCAGGTTGTAATGTTCCACCATGCTTGTGGACGAAAGCATTTACAACATCGAAGCCGATGTTATGCCGCGTATTGGAATACTCATTGCCCGGATTTCCCAGGCCAACAATCAGGAATTTTGACATGCATGCGAAGGTAGAAGAAAAATGCCCCTTCAGCAGGGGCATTCTTAGTTAAGTTCACCTTATGTTATACCATCATTTTTCCTGACTTCTTTTTTCCCAAAATACTGGTTAGGAATTTCAAGCCAGCGTACTTGATCCTGTCTGATTTCTTAGCAACAATACCGGCAACGCCGAGCTTCACGGCATTACCCGCAAGCTTCTTGAAAATGTTTGTCGAACTACCAATCAGCAGTTTTTTCGAAATCAATCCAACACCGAGACCTACGCCGGCTTTAACAATGGTGTTCGCGACACCGCCGCCAGCTCCACCTGAATTGTTAAACGTACTCCTGAGCAGGTTGCCGGGCTTCATGCTTTCTGTAAAAGCGTGAAAGTTATCAGCCATCTGTTGCTTTTTAACGCGCTCTCTTTGTTCTAATTCCTGGATAGCGGCTTTGAGATCATCGGAATTTTTAATATGCGTATACATCTTAGTTCAACATTTTTTTTATTAACATGGTAGTGACGGGATCTTTAATCCATGTTTTTTTAAAAGCGTGTATCAAAACTGCAAGGAGCACATAGAAAGCTGTAAGAATGAAGAAGCCTAAATAGGACCTGTCCAGTAATTCACCAATCCATAATGCGAGCCCGATGTTTACAAACAGGAAGGCGAAAATTCCGATAATGAAAACAGCCAGGCCGGAAACGACCGACGAAGTGATTTCGGAGGACTTGTTAACAGCCCGGAGCCTTAATAACTCAATTCGTGTTTCAACGTAGTCACCCACATCCTGATAAATTGATTTAATTGTGCCTGGTTGAGTTTCCATTCGATGAGATTTAAATCAAAAAGCTTATTGAGAATTATTACGAAAAAGAATTTCTTACATCAGACTTTGTGCTGTCAAACTGTTCTTTTCCCTGGTCGAAAGCGTTTTCTGCTTCAGCTTTAGCACTTTCGTAGTGATTTGAAATTCCATCAACGAGGTCATTGATCTTGTCTCTTACAGAGTTCTTAAGGTCAGATCCTTTTTTACCGATTCTTGTGCGCGTCTCTGATCCTTTATCGGGAGCAAATAAAATTCCTAGTACGGCGCCAGCAGCAGCCCCGATGAGTACACCTGTAATTAATTTACCTGAATTCATACCTAATAGTTTAATTGTTTAAGATTTTATAACCTGTTCTAAAATGAAGCCAAAAAAACCGTACCAATGTTTCGCGGTCGTTAATTGCCAAAAACTTTTTGTTGG
>DASQTN010000021.1:0-6762 GCA_035641895.1 Chryseolinea sp.
CAACGCTATGTAACACGCCTGATTGGGAAAGGGAGCAATAAATTTTACCTGGACAATTACGTGTTGTCCGATGTAAATGATAGGGATAAGCTTACTGTGATCGACTATAATTTCAGAATCGGTGACTATTTTCAAAAGATAGGCGACGAGCTTTATGTTAATCTGAACTTAAACAAAGAGCATTACAATGATTTTATCAATCTTGAAATGCGTGAATCTCCAAAGGAACGGGACTACAAATATGAAAAGCTGGAGTATTGCGAGTTGCTTATTCCGGAAGGCTATACCGTGGAATATTTGCCGCCAAACGCGAAGACTGAAGGTGAACTTTTGGGATTCGAAACAGAATACAGTTCGACAAAAAATAAAGTTGTACTGCGAAAAAAATTTTATGTCAATTATTTGCTGATGCAACCCAATCAATTCGAACATTGGAATGCATCGATAAAACCGCTTAGTGAAGCTTATAAGGAATCAATTATTTTAAAGAAAAAATAAATGAAGTGCACGAAATTTTTATTTATTGTAGTCATCTGTTTTCTGTCAGCGCCACTTTGGGCGACAAGTTTTCAGCCTTACCAATGGGAAAAGGACAGACCACGCTATAAACTGACTGAGAAGGATCGGTTGTTATCAGAATTGATCTTAAAGCAGCACACGCAGTATGAGTATGTTTTTGAGAACAATCAATTCGTAATGTACTCTACTATTCATCGTATAATATATGTGAATAATAACGAAGCAGTTCAAAAACATAATCGTATCGTTATATCCATGGGTAATGCCCTTGAATTGCTAGATGTTAAAGCGCGGGCGATTAACAAAGAGGGTAAAGCCATCTATTTTGATTCCAGCAATTTGAAGGAGCTGAAGAACGAGGAGAGTGGTAAGGCTTTTAAGATCTTCGCCATCGAAGGTATAGAGTTGGGAAGCGAGGTAGAATATTATTTCATTCGTAAGATGCGTCCAAGTGTTTTTGACCGTGTGTTTCTACAGTACGATGTGCCCGTAAAAAATAATTCATTTTTGCTGTCTTGTCCGGAACACTTGAAATTTGACTTTAAGACGTATCATAATTTCCCTGCAGTAAAAGAGCAAGACGACAGCGAGCGAAACGTTTATCTTACCTCGATGACCGATGTTCCGGCATTGAAGACGGAAGCATTTTCAAATTTTGATCCGAATCGGAAACGCATTGAGTTTAAATTAGCGTATAACACGGCGAGATCGCAATCAAGACTGTATACATGGGACGAAGCTGCCAAAACTTTTTATACCATGCTTACTACTGTTACAAAAGATGACGAGAAGGCATTGGATAAATTTGCCAAGACATTAGGGGACAATTCATCAAACACGTTAGAAGCGAGAATTAAAAATATCGAAAACAAAATAAAGTCAAGTATTCAGGTTAACAAGGAAGGAGACGCTGAATCCTTAAGTCAAATCTCGTCTGTTGTGAAGACAAAAATTGCCTCTCATCAGGGTATGACACGAGTCTTTTTAGGTATCTTCGACAAACTTGGCATTCAATGTCATCCTGTTATCACTTGTAGTCGCGAGAGCATAAAATTTGATGGCGACTTTGATTCGTGGGCTTTCCTGGACGATTACGTTTTGTATTTCCCCGACACCAAACAGTTTCTATCACCCTACGTTTTTGAGTGCCGATATCCGCTCATTCAAGCTGAATTCACAGCCCAAAAGGGACTTTTTATTGAGCCTTTTAAAATGGGAGAGGTAAAGTCGGCACTGTCAACAATCGGCGAAATACCTGCTGTGGACTATTCGTATAATTTAGACAACCTTGACATCGAAGTTATATTTAACGAAGATATGGCATCAAATCAGATAAGGCAGAAACGTGAATTTGGCGGATACAATGCTGCATATTTTACACCTTACTATGATATGATGTCTGCAGACCAGCGCACAGGTATGATTGAACAGCTCACTAAGCAAATCGCGCCAGACGCTACTATAAATAAATGGAATGCGAACCCAATACCGAATACCAAGGCTAATAATTTTTTAGTAGACGTAGATTTCCAAACTGCTCATTTTATGGAAAAGGCGGGTCCTCGAATATTATTTAAAGTAGGTGAGCTTATTGGTCCCCAGGTTGAAATGTACCGTGAAGAAGAACGTACCGCAGAGATAGAAAATGACTTTAACAGAATGTATGATAGAACCATCAAAATAAAACTGCCAAAAGGATACCAGGTAAAAAACGCTGATGATTTGAATCTGAATATTTCATATAAGGAAAAAGATCAAGAGCCTTTCCTATTTAAATCTTCCTATGTAATTAAGGATGATGTGCTTGAAGTTCGTGTTGAGGAATACTACAAACAGATCTACGTTCCTCTTACACGTTACGAAGATTTTAGAAAAGTAGTGAATGCGGCCGCTGACTTTAATAAGATTACCTTGGTGCTGGAAAAAAAGTAAGGCAAAAGTTTACAGCTTTCCTAAGGAACATCATTTAAAAGAAATACAGTCCGTTGCTATTTGTTTTAACTGCTTTTAACTGCTTGTCTTTTTCGAAGTCGTCGTAGATCTTTTTTAGGTTCTCCCAAAATGCCATGTGCCCTGAAGTAGTATAATTTCTTTTTAGCGTAGCAAGCCCTTCATCAGTAAGCCGCGCCGGGAAAATATGTACGGGTATTTTTTCTTGTCCGTTGCTTTTTGCTTCAACCGCCAGGATATATAACTCTTTAATCTTATCATCTGTAATAGGAATACAACCAATGGTTACACAGTTGCCGTGAATGTAGATGGCACTACCTGGACGTTTTTTGTCACTCAAAATTTTATCGGATGCGTTCGGATAATTTAAACCTAGTGACAAGTAAAAATTACTTTGTGGATTGAAATTATTGATGTGGTACACGCCTTCTGGAATTTGCAAGTCGCCTTCCTTCCGTTTCGGGCCTAAGGTTCCGGAACTCGTGCAAAATTCATACTGATGAAGTAATGTAAACTTGTCGGAAGTTTTTGGCTTTATCCAAACCTCAAGAATTTTTTCACTTTTAAAAGCCCGGATAAATAATTCGAAGTTCTCGAAGTCAAGACTTTTTTCCTTGAAATAATTTTTCACAACGCCTTCCTTTTGCTCATAGGCGATCTTCACGCGGCTATTTTGGAGCTGACTTTTTTTAAAGGGCAATACTTGCAGCATGATCAGTCCCAGAAAAATATATTTCATCTATTAATGTGAATCAGGTAATTAAAATCATTGTGCCCTTGGGGATATTAAGAGCGGCGCTGCAGGCTGTGCAAATTGTATCTCAAGATTTTCGAACGCTTCCAAGATCTTCAAGTTGATGCCTTGCTGAATATCGGCGTATAGATTGTAATCCGCATTTTCAACGAAGTATACTGTCTCGAATTTGAAGCCAAAGTCACCGTATGAAGCAAAGTGTGTACGATCTAATGTGATACCTGAAGTGGAGGCAATGATATTTTTTATAATTCCTGGTATCTCTTTAACACGGTTGAGTGGTGTGCCGTATGCTGCATTGACAGCAAACTCAATCCTTCGTCGCTGCATGCGTTTGAAATTGTGGAGGCGGGATTTTGTAAGATCGCTATTCGATAAAATGAGTTGTTCGCCAGTTAAACTTTTAAGGCGCGTAGTCTTGATCCCAATATGCTCAACGTTTCCTTTCTTATCATCCAGGACAATGAAGTCGCCGATTTCAAAAGGTCGATCAAAAAATATTACGAAATAATTGAAAAGATCTCCCAGAATATTTTGTGCTGCCAACGCTATGGCAATACCTCCAATTCCTAAACCTGCGATAATGGCGCTAACATTGTATCCGAGATTATCAAAAAGAAAAATACAGCCGATGCCCCAGATCACCATGTTGAGAATAAGCATAATGCCACCCAATTGCTTTACCTTCTCTTCACCTTGATCCTGCCTCCGGATATAGGCGCGAAGTCCGTGTAACGCAAGTGAGGAGATGAGCCGAAGCACAAAAAAAGTTATGAGGACGGCTACAACAATCTTTATAATTTTATCGGCTCTGTCGCTTAAATCCAGGTAGGTAATGCCTACGTAAACGATAAAGAAATTAAGGGCTGGTAGCGCAGATTTTTCCAGTGCATTGATCAGAAAATTATCAATGTTTGACTCAGTACGGTCCGCCCATTTTTCAAGGCGCGTGAGAATTATTTTTTTGAACAATGCCAGAACCAAAATTCCACCCAAAATTATCCCAATGGCTATGAGATACGCTTGGACTGTATTGTTGAAATAAACTTGAGACAGAATATCTTTCATGTATTGTCGGAACTTAAGGTGCCAGCAAATTTATAACGATTCTACGTTAGTTAACACATTAGGGTAAGGGGTGTTAGTCAAACTTTAAAAATCATTAAAAGTTTTTGTTGAGTTCTTAATAGCAAGTAAATTACCCCTTCAGTCGTTAGCGTAAATGGAATACAATATCTTCATTATTTTAGCAATGGTTGCATTTCTGGCAGTGCTGGGGGCCATGTATTTAAGTCAGTCATCGCGGCGTCAACAGCGCGAGGAAGGACTGGCAAAGGAAAATGAAGAAATCAAAAATGTTCTTAAGGCTCAGCAGCAAATGCTGGAAGAAGAGCGTGCGCGTATCGCGCATGATCTTCACGATGACTTGGCGCAATTGTTGGCTGGGACACGCCTTGCCCTAGGGAATTTACGCCTAGAGCCTACGCTTTCTGGCCGAAATAAAAGCCTTTTACTAAGAATCGACCACGATCTCAATGACCTGCTCAATCGTGTCCAAAATATAATTTGGAATCTCGCCCCGGAAACGTTCCAAGAGAAAGGGCTTTCGTACGCAATTTGGAAAATGTGTGACCAACTACGAGAACTTCGTTCCTTTCACATCGAATTTTTGGAGATGGGGGAAGTCAGAAGATTTAGCAGCGAAGTAGAACTCGTCCTGTTCAGAATTATCCAGGAAATCACGAGTAATGCCATGAAGCATTCTTTAGCCTGGAATATTTACATTAAAATGTTTTGGTCCGAGAAACAGCTGAAAGTCGAAATTAAAGATGATGGCGTCGGCAAGGAGAGGGCTGCGGTGACAGGTAAAGGTGATACCGGCCGGGGTTTAATTGGAATTCAAAAGCGGGCAGAAATAATCAAAGCGTCCGTAACGACGGAAGTTATTCCGAAGGGAACCTTGTTTGTCGTGTCTTATAAATTTTAGGATGATATAATTCCGTTGCCCAGGGCAAAATGGATTAGCTCATTTGTGTTCTTTGTGTTTGTCTTTCGAAGAATATCTTTTCTATAGCCTTCAATGGTGTGTTCACTCAAAAAAAGCTTTTCCGCGATATCTTTGGTGCTAAGACCGCGCCCGAGCAAAACAATAACTTCAAATTCTCGAGCGGTCAACTTAATCCGTGGTGGATGTTGAAGGCCATCTGGCTTGGATTGCAATACTATGTTTACTTTTTCATTATAATAATGCTTCCCCTCTAACACTGTTATAATGGCTGTATAAATTTCTTGTTGATGCGTTGTTTTCTTAAATAGAATTCCATGAATGCCCATACGCATAAGGTTGAAGATCATAGCTTCTTCATCGAATGCGGTTAGAGCAATAATACGGGTGGATAATTTCAGTTTTGTAATGTAGTCGATGACTTCGAATCCGTCTACCACCGGCATTCGAATGTCGAGTAAGATAACATCAATATGGTGTTGAGCGAGTAATTCCTGCGCTTTTCGACCGTTCTCTACTTCATGGATTTTTTTTACAAACTGAGTTTTCTCAAGCATTGCTCTAAGACTCTCTCGCATAAATAGATGATCATCCGCGACGAGTACGGTAATATTTGTCTTCACTAGTGGTTTGGCCTAAAAAAATAAACAAAACAATGTCAAATATATCTTTAAATAAAGAACGATTACAACCCCAGTATCTGGGGGAAATGAGCATAAACTCATATTTACAATCTTGGTCAGCATCACCGCCAATTAGAAAAACAACAATCTTTTTTTCTAACAAGTCACGCATTCGTCATATTTTTTTCACCTAGGCAAATTTTTTTTTACGTATGATTCTCACCGGTTTAAGAAAATTTTGGTTACCAGAAGTTGCCGTGCACACAAGCACACAGAGAGGTGTGTAGCCTGTTTACAGATCAAAAAATATCGCTTTATGAGGGCAAAAAACAAGTATTTCAGGGATTTTTGAAACCCCCTGTTTGTAGGGGTTTTTGCGGTTGCCTATTGCCTCGCAACCATTCGCGGCCGTATATTTATTACGTAAGGTGGTCAAAATCCTGATATTGTTTTCTTGTCGATGAAGCCTTGGGCTCCAAATTAGGTTTAGATTTCGTAACACATTCCTTACGCATTGGGAATGATAATTTCGAATAGTTCATCGAGAGACGACATACGGGATTTTTGACGCCTTCATTCGTTAGCTACCAAAACATACCTCTTGCCTGATCAAGGTCGGGGGTTTTTTATTGTTCATACGTGAAAAAATTTATTCTTACGCTGATTCATACATTCCCTCAATTTAGTTTCGTTGGTTAAGATACCCTGCAGTAATTTTTTCGATCTTCCTTAAAATCTATTTTTTTTTATGCGAAACCTTTCTTGGAAAAAGATTGCCATAGGCGTGGTGGCAATTGGAATTATTGTGTCGGGTATCTTTTACTTCACTGAGAGCAGGGGTAAAAAAGCGGCTAACAATTTTATCAATCCGGCCTTTAGCGAATACATAATGTCGTATACCGCCGGGGTGA
>DASQTN010000022.1:0-12258 GCA_035641895.1 Chryseolinea sp.
CACCAGCACCTGCCAAGAGCCCCTTATAATCTTCGCCTGGATTCCCGACAATTGCCAGAACATCATTTACCGCTACCGCCTGCCCTTCCTGCACTCCTAAATACAATACAGTTCCAGAGTTATAGGATTCGTAGTCCATCGTGGCCTTGTCCGTTTCAATTTCGGCCATCAATTCACCTGACTTGATGGAATCACCCACCTTCTTATGCCACTTGGCGACCACACCTTCGGTCATGGTATCGCTCATCTTGGGCATTCGTACTATTTCTGCCATTGCGTTAAGTTAGCTTTTAGTTTTTTTTGAAGGCCAAAAATAGGTTTAAATCAGCCGAATTTCAAGCTATTAGAAGGCGATATTACCGATCACCAGCTCAAAAACCACCCCGCTGCTATTGTACTCATTTGCAAGGCGATACGTGGTTCTAAATCCAAGCTCGAATTTCGGCAGGAATCGCATGACGTTAAAATCGAAGGTCGTTTCAACACCCAGCGACTGATAAGTCGCATCGGTCGGAATTGAATACACACGCGTTGAGTTGGGCTTGTAGTAGTACGTAGTCCCGGTTCCTTGACCGTAGTCATAGAAAAAATTAGCCTTGATGCGTTGAAGGTTTAACAGCGGTCCTATGGCAATGTCAGGATACCAAAGTGGTAAAGCATAGTTAACAGAAAATGACGTGAACGTTTCATCTGTTGGGTAGCTATGGCCGCGTGGTTTTGCAATCTTATTGCTGAAGATGTACGTGTCTGTTTCAATACCTTGAAAATTTTTCTGATAACCGAACCGCGTGTAAAGAAAATGATGCTTAAAAAAACCAGGAAAATAAAACGTTGTCCTTGCGGCGAGCTGTTCCGCCTCAAAGTCTCCCCCATAAGGGGTGTTATAGAAATCAAGATCCAGCGTCTGACCCCACGGAGATAAAAAGTCGCGTCGGCTACGCTTTAACAAATTTGAAAATGAAAAAGAAGCATGATTGTAAATCAGATCGCCATCGTCGAGTTGATCTTTATAAATGTACACGAGCGAATCGAAAGCTTGTGTAATTCTTCCGGGTCCATCATAAATTACTTTGCCATTTCGGGTTGTTACATTTCTAAAATCAGTCGTACGTGTAAACCCGGCAGCATTTCCGATGGAAAGCCAAGTTGAATATTTGGAATTGGTTAGCTGAAGTGGAAGGCGTAAGCCACCTTCGATGCTCGATTCTTCCCAGGAGAAATCTAATTCATTATCGCTATAACGTTCTTCCGTTTCCCGTTCGCCAGTCCGTACACCAAGATCCAGTATCGGATAAAATCCCTGGTAACTTAACCCTGCATTCCAGAAGGACGTCCCTTCATTTATATCATACATATACCCTGCTGAGATTGCTATTGTACTTAATATATCTCGCGATACGACGCCAACGTTGATTTGAGCGAGGTCATTGGTAACAAATGCTCCCCAGTTGTAGGGGTTAACAATACCTTTAAACTTAGAATATTTTCTTGCTGGATATATCTTCTGAGGGATACTGTCGAGAATGTGCGGCCTTCCCTCCTGAACAACAAGGGTCTCTACCAGCGACGTGCCGGATGGTTTTGAAGGTGGTGAAAAAACTTGCCAGGAAGAAGGATCAAAAGGAATACTCACTACATCCAATCCATCGCGTGTCTGTTCATTGTAGTAAATGGATTTACCGTCGACGCTAACGGCTGGGTTGTACGCAGCATACTTGCTTGAAGTCACCTGGTGCCGGGTTTTGGATTGAAGGTCAAAAACAAAGATGTTATCGATTCCGGTAATCGGCGAATTAAAAAAAATGTAGTGCTTGTATAAAACCGGATGGCCGACGTTTTCCTGACCCAGCGTTAAAACATCTTTTGATGCACCATTGGACGGATCAATAATGGAAATCCTTTTGCCGTTGCCGTCGGTCTTTACGACGACGATCGCTTTCCCATCGTCAGACCAGCGTGGCATCGAATAAAAAACATTTTCAGGATTGGGATACGTTTTAATAATGCGACCGCGTGCAACATCAAACAACTGAAGCGAATTTTTGTAATTAACATCCGATTCGACAGCGACAATTGTCGCCGCATCAGGCGACAAGGCAGCGCCACTTAACCTTGCTCGTCTTCCTCCTATTCTCTTTTTATAATCGGATGAAAGGCTAAAGATTTTAATTTGTGAATAGTCACGCACACCCCATCGCGGATCATAACCATATTCGCTCCAGACAATTTTATCTTTTGCCATAGATAGCATACCGGCATCGTTGACAAACCCAGGCGTAAACACCTTTCGTTCTTTTTTATTCTTGTCGATGACTACAAATTTGTCAATATCTCCAATACCACGTTTCATTACCAGCACGCTCCCATCGGCCGTACTCTGCGGATACGAATAGTCTGTGTAAGCATTCGATCTTCTGTTGTTTATTTTTTCGAACGGAGTAAGTTTCAGTTGGTGTACTTCCGCCTGCCACTCTTTTTTCAGATCCGTTGCCATTTGCTCAAATAAGCCCGTGACATATTTCCCAGTGTGTTTATGAATGGAGTTAGAGAAGGCAAATGGGATGAATGGAACATTCCATGATCTAGCTGTGATTTTGCCCCAGATCTCAGGATCCTGAGACTTACGGCGAAGGTGACTAACCATGTAATAACCGAGGACGTAATGATCTGGAATATTATGTTTATAGGATCGAAGGTATTGCTTGTGATAGTTGAAGGTCCTGCCTTCCAGTAGATTTGTCCGAAATACTAATCCGAAATTTGGAAGCCTGCCTCGTCCACTGGGAGTAAAAGCAGTTTCGGTGGCTACTGCATCCCCCTCCCAAAACCATTGAGGCGCCGCTGCCTGAGAAAATGCCGCCAGGGTTGTGGATCCGAATAAATAATATACAAACCTGTTGAAGCCGCGGGTTGCGTGTTGGTATTGAACGATATGTCTGAATTCATGGGCAGCCAATAAGTTCAGCCAATCGTTAGTGCCGATGAAGTTATAATCCTGAGGAGGCATTGTAAAAAACTCCGAACGCCTCGGTAAAATGGAGACAAATCCATTCGACTGTGAAGATTGAGTCTGCAGGATTACCGAAATTCTCCGGGGTTCGGAACCCAGCGTCCGCGATTCAGCTTTACGGATTTTCTCTAATGTATTAGCCATCCGCAAAGCCTGAACATCAAAACCTGTCGGGAAGAGAACGCGAAAATTATCTGTATTGATCTGTTGCCACGAAATAGACGCTGGGTTAGTTTCTAACACAACTTGCGCCCAACCGCCTTGACTAAAAGAAAGTATGACTAAAAATAAAACGATTCTTTTCATCCAGAAATCAATTCCAAATGAAATATGAAATTCCCTTTTGTGAAAAACAACAATAAGTTAGGGTTTAATCTCAATCTCACTCGTATGCAAAGCGCTCGTCTGAAAGAATCCCAGGGCACCATTACTAATATTCGACCTTGAATTGGAGGGCGGCTGGCTAAATAACCCACCATCATTATTCAATAAACTTTGCAAATCGCTGTAGAATACGAAAGCGTCTCTTGAGATACTGTAAATCTCACAACGCGCACGATCGCCGGGAGCAAAATAAATCGGAGAACTAACGCCGTCGATATTCTCACCGAGTGTTTCATCGTCGGTGAAATAGATGTCTGTATCAAAATCCGTTTTCAGTGAATCGTTCCTGAAGAATTTAAATAAGTAATAATCTTTCGTTTCCTGCGGCTCTTTAGCATAGATCATTACTTCATAGAATTTCCCGTAAACCTCCGGATCTTCCTGCTCTTCCTCATCTAAGCGATAAGCCAGCGAATCAATCGGGGTAACGTAAAATAGTCGATCCGTTGCTTCATACAATTGGCCGTCGACCGTTGCTTCGAGTTTATAGGTTCTTCCAATTTCACCGACGAATGGAGTTTGAGGTAAATAATATCCGGCGGAGTCCGCCTGATTTCCTGGATTGTGAATAAACGAAAACTCATTTCCCACGTCGTCCCGTACAAGGACCGTGGCATCTATTACGCGCGGTGTTTTTCCCGAATCATAGAAGCCAGCTGAACGTGTAATTTTTACGTATTGATGACCGGTAACGTTGGTTACCTGTCCTTCAATTATCAGCTGTGGTTCGGCTTGATTTACATCGAGATGTACGGGCTCGTCGCATGACCAGAAAACAACAGCAACGACTATAAGGGAAAGTAAATTTTTCATGTCTCTTGCGTTAAAACTTGAAGTTGTAGGTTATAGAAGGAAGGATGGGAAAGAGATAGATCATGCGTGCTTCCTTCGTACTTCCATCGCCGATGATATCACCGTCATCGTTCTTCGTGACTCGGGTGTAAATTGTAAACGGATTTTTTCGATTATAGGCGTTGTACACGGCAAAGACCCAGGAGCCTTTCCATTTGCGTGTGGAATTTTTGCGAGGTGTATAAGTGGCAGACAAGTCCAGCCGGTGAAACGCAGGAAGTCTGTAGCCGTTTCGCTCCGTGATAACATCCGGATGATATTGCTGATATTCAAATTTACCGGTCGGTAATGTGATTGGTCTTCCGGTACTGAACGTGAACGTAGCGCCGAATGACCAGCGTTCATTCATATCGTATGCTCCCTGTATGTTCAGCACATGTCTGCGGTCATAATTCGCGACAAAAGGCTTATCAAGGTTGACCCCGGGAATTTTGCGCATTGCCTTGGACAACGTATATCCTACTGATCCAGTCAATTTCCCTTGAGTTTTACTTATCATCAATTCAAGCCCATATGACCAGGCCTTTCCCTGCCGGAACTCTGTCGACAGATCCTCGTTAAAAAAGATCTCGGCATTGTCAGCGAAGTCGGTGACATTCTTGATGTCTTTGTAATAAGCCTCCGCTGAAAATTCGTACATATTATTGTTAAAGTTTCTGAAATAACCTGCCGCTACCTGATCTGCTAACTGCGGTTCCAGGTAATAGCCGCTGGGATTCCACGTATTGAAGGGAACTGGTACTGTGCCGGCAGCAATCAAGTGCGTATTCTGTACCATTCTATTGTATGAAATTTTAGCCGACTGTCCTTCGCCTATGATATAGCGCATCGCCAGGCGAGGCTCTAGATTTATGTATGTTTTGATGTTTTTCCAAGCCCCATAATGTACAGTATCCGTACGGTTGATATCAGTATTGTCGTAAGGATCCTCATATAAATAGACATCGCTCTTACCTAAATTTTGAAATATGGATAGTCGCAAACCATAGTCAAGGGTTATTCTTTCGCTGACACGATGTTGTTCGCTGATGTAAAGCGCATGGTCGAGGGCATACATGTGCTGCAGTTCAACTGCGGAGAAGATGGACTTCTCTGCATTAGGTGAAATTTCGCCAGGTGAAAATCGCCGGCCGGTAATATGATACCCGAACGTTAACTCGTGATTGGTGTTGATAAAATAGCTCAAATCGTTTTTTATGCTTACTTCCTGAAGATCTGAGACCCATTTGAATCCCTGCACCGGATCAACAAGCTCCAGCTTGTAATCGAAGTTGCTGACAATCAGTGATGTGTTAGAGAACAACCGGTCGTTGAAAAGGTGGTTCCACCGAAAGGTTCCTGTCTTGTTACCCCATGCAAAACTAAAGTCGTCTGAAAATTTGAAAACATCTCTACCAGCATAAAAGGCAGCAAAAAAACGATTCTTGTTATTTGTCTTCCAATTTACTTTTGCATTAATATCATAAAAGTGGACGAGGTTATCCTGGTCGGCGGCCCGAAGAAACAGATCGATGTAAGACCTTCGGGCTGAGATTATAAAAGAACTTTTTTCCTTTACCAGAGGACCCTCAACCATAATACGGCTTGCCATGGTACCGATGCCTCCTGCGACATTTAGGTTTTTATTATTTCCATCCTTCGTCCTTACTTCCAATATCGAAGAAAGTCTTCCGCCAAATCGCGCGGGAATACCACCTTTGTAGAGTTCGGAATCCTTGATTACGTCCGCATTAAAAACCGAAAACAAACCAAACAAATGAGATGGATCATAGATAGGAGCTTCGTCATTGAGAATCAAATTCTGGTCGGCACTCCCACCTCTAACGTAGAAGCTGGACGTTCCTTCTCCGGCTGTTATCACGCCGGGTAACATTTGAATATTTTTTAAGATATCAACCTCCCCAAATAAAGCGGGTAATTTCCTGACCTGATTTAAGTCGAGCGTGTTTTTGCTCATTTGCAGCGAAACCACGTTTTCATCTATTGGTTTGTCTCTGATGACAACTTCGCCAATTACAGTGGCTTCTGTTTTCAACTCAACGTTGAAGGCCGTGTTGCCAGAAAGCTCTTTCTTAATCGTTTGAAATTTGTACCCGATGTAACTGAACTGAATTTCATAAGTACCTCTTGGCAGCGTTATTGAATAAAAGCCATAGGCATTTGTAACAGCGCCGGCCTTGAGTTCCGGGATATAAACGGTAACACCAATCAATTCTTCGCCGTTGTCGGCATCTTTCACATAACCGTTGAGGGTAACTTTTTCCTGCGAGTAGACAACGGTAAAAAAAAAGACAAAAACTAAAGTTGATAGATTTCTAATCATGGTTAAGCGTTTGATGTACAAAGCAGACAATTAGTTGCAGGAATACCCCTATGCGGATTTCATAAATAATTAATTCATAACAGTGACTTCGTAGAGGACGGATAAATTCGCAAATGGTTACCTTAGCCGCGAGAAAATCATCAGTAAAATTAATGTTTAAAAAATTGAAACGGCTATATACGGAATATAAGCCTTATGTGCGCGTAGACCTGATTATGTACGGGGTTCTGATTTTGTCGATAATGATTTATTTCATCATCAGCTCAATTTTTTAGAAATCGTTTAAATAAAAAAAGCCATTATCAAGGCGGTGATAACGGCTTCTACTCGGATTGATCTATAAAAGTATTAATCCTTCATTTCTCGATCCAAATGCGTTCAGATGGTATTATAAATGTGCTGCTAAATTCAGCAACCCGTATGTTAACACCATCGATATAGCGATTCTTAATAAAGTTTTCATACCTGTCGAGTATCAAAATGCTTTTAAAATGTTCATAAGATCAAAAATTTCCTGACGACTCTTTCCAATTCGCTGAAAAATAAGTTCGTCCATAGTATTCTCTTTTGCTCGTTCTTCCATTGCAAATGCACGTGCCCCTTTATAATTCGTTGCATTCTGAGGCTTATTTTTTTTAAATAAGGTTTTCATGGTGGGAGAGGTTCAAGGTTAAACTTTGGTTCGACTTACTCCCCGGAAATAATAATGCCTGTTTGATTGGAAAAAGTGCGATGCATTTAATTAACTGTTGGTCAGCTGATTGATTATTTAGTCTCAGATGGACCCAGTTGAAAGGGTGGAGAAAATTCCACAGTGTGGTGAAGTTTGATGTCGGATGGCGCACAAAAAAAGCCCGACCGGTGGTCAAGGCTCCCAAAATATTTCAGCTTACGTACGACGCTTTACACAGCAGCCCGTTTTGCGTGTCTTTGACGAGTATTAGCGGGCTTTAATGGCAACGCGTCCTCGTCTACGATCTTTGGAAAGAATATGCGGGCTAGCTTAACCGCAATCAGAACAAATATACCATAGGCCAATAAAAACGCGAGAATGATAATTAATAAGTCCATGTTTTATTCGGTTTACCTTTTTAATAGAAAATATGGTGCCAGCTACCGGGTACGGGCGAAAAACGTCGTGAAAATGCTGCAGGTTGATTCAAAAATGATGGTGAACTTATCTTTCAGTGCTGTAAGTGTCGAATCAAGAAAATGAAATGAACTGCAGAACCAAATTGAGACAGCCCTTGGCTGAAGCCTTTGTTAAATTTGATACAGTTAAAAAATCCTCGATATTTCGTTTGTCATAGCTGATGCTGAAGATCGATAGTCATACTCACATTCTTCCCAAAAAACTACCTAATTGGAGTGAGAAATTTGGCTACGGCGATTTTATCTACCTTCAGCACCACAAGAGAGGCTACGCGAAGATGATGCGCGGAAATCAATTTTTCCGGGAGATTAAGGAGAACGCATGGAATCCTGACCTGCGGATAAAAGAATATGAGAAATTTAATACCCAAGTTCAGGTAGTATGCACCATTCCGGTGATGTTTTCATATTGGGCGAAAGCTTATGATTGTCTTGAAGTTTCCAAGTTCCTAAACGATCATATCGCCGATTTGGTCATCCGGTATCCCCAAAACTATTTAGGTCTGGCTACCATCCCAATGCAGGATAGCGAGTTGGCGATCCAGGAGTTAGAGCGGGTTAAAGGCCTTGGGTTACAAGGAATACAAATCGGATCAAACGTTAACGATTTAAATCTGAATGAAGAGCGGTTCTTCCCCATTTTTCAAGCTTGCGAGAAATTAAGTATGGCAATTCTGGTGCATCCTTGGAATATGATGGGACAACAGCATATGCAGCGATATTGGTTGCCGTGGCTGGTGGGTATGCCTGCTGAAACGTCGCGTGCGATCTGTTCCATGATCTTTGGCGGAATCTTTGAAAGATTGCCCAAATTGCGTGTAAATTTTGCGCATGCGGGTGGATCGTTTCTATCAACTATTGGAAGAATCAAGCAGGGATTTGATTGCCGACCCGATCTGGTCGCGCTTGATAATCCGGTCGATCCTAAAAGTTACCTTGGTAAATTTTGGGTAGACAGCATAACGCACGATGCACTGATGTTAGAGTATGTGTTGAAGCTGCAAGGTTCAAACAGAATAACGCTTGGATCCGATTATCCATTTCCATTAGGAGATCTGGAAATTGGAAAGTTTATTGAAGACATGAAATTGAGCAATGAAATTAAAGAAGATATTTTTTACAAGGCATCACTGGAGTGGCTTAACATTTCTCATGAACGTTTTAATTAAGATGCGTTATTCGATTATTACAATTCTTTTATTCGTTTTAGCAAATACACAAAGTTACGCTCAGCGCGAACGGGTTGACGATTATAAAATGCAGCAGGAACAACTACGGAAATCAGAGCTGCTCCGACAACTTGATTCAGGTGTTTATCTTATGGATATGGGCAATTACGTTTCCGCCGATGTAAAATTTCGTCACGTACTTGAAAATATAAAAAGTGTACCTTCTGACCTCACCTTTTTTTTCGGCAAGAATTCTTACTACCTGGAGAAGTACAAGCAAACTATTGATTGGCTCACCAAATACATTCAACTGAAAGGAACTAATGGCCAATATTCACAGGAAGCCGCATCCTTATTAAAAAATGCCGAAGCGGAATATCTGAAAGAAAAAAATAATGAAATGCAAAAAGCCGGGGAAGTTCTTTCAACTAATTATGAGATTGATTGCGGTCCTTCCGGCAAAGTAATTTGCCCCGTATGCAAAGGAGATCACGTACTCATCAAAAAAAATGCATTTGGATCCGACTATAATACCTGCCCCTATTGCAATGAACACGGACTCCTGACGTGTCAGCAATACAATCTACTTTTGCGAGGCGAATTGAAGAAAGTGAACTAAAAGGGGTTACCCTGAACTTTCTTTGATTATTTATTTTTTTCTAGTACAATTAACGTCCCAACAAATTAAACGGCACTTAATCAAGCCATGGCACTGTATAATAGAGTAAATGGAAAGGTTCTGAAGGAAAAGATTGCTTTGATATCCACATCGCGGATCACCATTTCATTTTATAAATATCATCATATTTCAGATGCAAAAGCATTCAGAAACGAGTTGTATGAAGGCCTCGATTGCCTTGATGTACTGGGACGGATTTATGTAGCATCAGAAGGGATCAATGCGCAGGTAAGTGTACCGGAAGGGCAGTTCGAGTTTTTTAAAAAATACATTTACAGCATTCCTTTTTTGAATGGGATTCGGTTAAATACCGCTGTGCAAGACAATGGTAAATCCTTTTTCAAACTAAAAATTCTTGTGCGCAAAAAGATTGTAGCGGATGGGTTGGATGACTCCACTTTTGATGTGACAGAAACTGGAATTCATGTCAATGCGCGCGAGTTTAATGAATTGGCAGATGATAAAAACACGGTCATTGTCGATATGCGAAATCATTACGAAAGCGAAGTGGGTCATTTCAAAAACGCTGTTTGTCCTAACGTAGATACTTTTCGTGAAGAACTTCAAGTAGTTGAGGACTTGATGAAAGACAAAAAAGAAAAAAATTTGTTAATGTATTGTACGGGCGGGATTCGATGCGAAAAGGCCAGCGCGTGGATGAAACATGTTGGGTTCAAAAATGTTTTTCAACTCGATGGTGGCATCATTGAATACGCACGTCAGGCCAAAGCGCAGGGAATCGAAAATAAATTCATCGGCAAAAATTTTGTTTTTGATGAGCGACTTGGTGAACGCATAACGGACGATATTATCGCTGTTTGTCATCAATGTGGTAAACCGTGTGACGATCACACGAATTGCAAAAACGATGGCTGCCATCTGTTGTTTATCCAATGCCAGGAATGTAAAGAACTGTATGATGGATGTTGTTCGGAAGCGTGTAAACAAGTTTTAACATTGCCGGTCGAGAAGCAAAAAGAAATTAGAAAAGGAATTAATAAAGGAAGACAGGTTTTTAAAAAAGGAAGATCTGAAAATATTCAATTCAAATCTGGTTCATCAAAAAAACATTCTGCATGACCATTCGCATAGGAATAATCAACGTATCTGACCGGGCCAGCAAAGGCATTTACGAGGATATTCCAGGTAAAGCGATCGTCGAGATTCTGACTGAATACGTCAAAAGCCCGTGGGAAAAGGAATATGAAGTAATTCCTGACGAGCAGCACCTCATTGAAAAAACATTGATTGACATGGCCGATAACCGGGGATGCTGCTTAATTATCACGTCTGGAGGCACAGGACCTGCCGTAAGAGACGTTACGCCGGAAGCCACAGAAGCCGTTTGCCACAAGCTTCTGCCGGGCTTTGGTGAGTTGATGCGGGCAAAAAGTCTTACATATGTACCCACGGCAATTCTTTCGCGACAAACAGCAGGCATACGTAACCAATGTTTAATCGTAAATTTACCAGGCAAGCCAAAATCCATCCGGCAATGTTTGGAGGTTGTCTTTCCGGCGATCCCATATTGCATTGACCTGCTGGGAGGACCGTTCGTCGAATGTAATGATGAGGCAATAAGAATTTTCAGACCGCAATCAGTATAATTGGTAGTTTATGGCACGAATTAAATATTATTACGACACCGAGACCTGCAAATACGAGCGGGTAAAGGTCAAAACCAGTGATGTTATTTTAAACGGCCTCGGTATTCTTTCGTTAACCATTGCCATGGCGGCAGGGCTTCTTACGGTCTATCTTTACAGCAACTATTTCGAATCGCCAAAAGAACTCATCCTTAAAAACGAAGTAAAAGAACTCGAATTCTATTATGAGAAGTTATCTAAAGATGTAACCCACCTCAGCGGGATTCTTGACAACATTGAACATCGCGACGATAATATTTACAGGGTTGTGTTGGGCGCTGAACCGATTGAAAAATCAGTCCGTCATGCCGGCGTTGGCGGCTCAGAGCGATACCTGGATATAAAAGAACAAGATATAGCTCACGAAGATCTGGTCCTGTCAATTCATGAAAAGGTAGATCACCTTAGACGAAAGTTATACATAGAATCTAAGTCTCAAGACGAAGTCGTTGCTTTGGCGGAAAAGAAAGAAAAGTTGTATGCCGCTATCCCCGCTATTCAGCCAATCTCCAATAAACAATTGTTAGCGCTTTCATCCGGATACGGATGGAGAACCCACCCAATTTATAAAGTAAAGAAGCTGCACCCGGGAATTGACTTCGCCGCGTCTATCGGAACGCCAATTTATGCAACAGCTGACGGAACGATCGATCATGTTAGCGTCAAATTCAGCGGATACGGAAAGATGGTTGAAATCGATCATGGTTTTGGATACCGTACCCGTTATGCGCATATGCATGGCTTCGCCGTTCGCTCCGGTCAGAATGTAAAACGTGGCGATCTTATTGGATATGTTGGAAACACGGGTATGTCCACCGCTCCTCACCTTCATTATGAAGTGTTTATCAACGGTCAGCACGTTGATCCGGTTCACTATTTCTATAACGATCTTTCTCCTGCCGAATATGAGAAAGTGCTTGAGCTTGCTTCAATTGAAAATCAATCTTTAGGGATGTAACAGCATTAGCGATATTTAAGCAGAGAAACCCGGAGGAAGCTTCGGGTTTCTTTTTTTATCTTAGCCGATCCTATGATCAGGCATC
>DASQTN010000023.1:0-3930 GCA_035641895.1 Chryseolinea sp.
GGCGATAGTGGGTAGGAAGCCATGTGCAATACTGGTTGCGCATTTGCGCTCTCAGGTTCAAGTTTTGCCGTGACACCTGCTTCGTTTTTTACTTTCACTAAAAAACTGGTCCAGCCATTTTGCATCAATTGCGGCGTAGCAACTCCTTGCGTGACTTTAACACGAGCTTCGGGATTAATATGGACCAGTGCAAGACAATATGGATCAAGAATGGTTTGAATGGTATGTGAGGTCTGGTTAGTCAAAGGCTTATCCTGCAATGCTTTTAGGGCCTGTTGATCTTCCTTGGACAGCGCGCTTCCTAAAAAAGACAATGCTTCATTTAACCGTATCGCATGCGCGAGAAAAGGCTGAGGCTCGACATTTACAGGTGCACTTTGGGGAATCTGATGGTGTTCATGTTGTGAGAACGCGAAAATCGGCAGCAACAGAAACAATGAGAAAAAATAAATTCTTTTTTGATTCATAGCCCGGTTGGTGTAAACGATTTACTGATTACCAATCATCATAGCCACAAAGTCTCGAAGCCGCAAAGGTTCACAAAGTACTACCACCTCTTACCTCTTACTAGTTACCACTTACCATTACCCACCACGCCTTCCTACGAAGATACCGACCAGCCATTACTATTACCTATTACCTTGTATCTGGTCAATCATAATAGCCACGAAGTCTCTAAGTCACCAAGGTTCACAAAGTACTACACCTCTTACCTCTTACCACTTACTACTTACCTCTTACCATTACCCAATCCGCCTTCCTACGAAGACACCGACCACCGATTACCGATTACCTATCCACCGATTACCACTCAGTCAGGCAACGGTTTAATCATAATATCCTTGTAAAAAACTTTACTCTTGGGGTCATGTCCTTGCAACGCAACTGTTCCACTGGACAACCGACCGTTTTCACCTTCAGTGTATTCGTTGATCACCTTATCATTAACTTTGACAGTAATCTTTTTACCCTGGACAATGATATGTTCAGTAAACCATTCATTGTCCTTAGCAGGAGCCTCTTTTACATCTTGTATCGCATAAATGCTTCCTGTTTTACGCCAATCGGTATGCGTGTTGTTGACCTGAATCTCGTAGCCTTTGGTGGGCCATCCGGTTTCCTGGTAAGTAGTATGAATAAATATCCCAGAGTTTGAGCCCGGCGTCGTCATGACTTGTGCTTTGAATTCAAAATTCTTAAAGTCGTGATTCTTGACGGTACCATCATAGAACAAGTGAGCACGATTACCAAACACCACAATAGCGCCATCGGCTACCGTAAATGTCCCAGGGTTTTCTGCGGCTTTCCATCCGTTCAATGTCTTTCCATCGAACAATGTGACCCATCCCTCCGATGCAGGTCCACTGTTCATGCTTAAAAGAATTACGAGTAAGGCTACAGCCCCGGCCAATGCAACGAATGATTTCATATGATATGTGTTTTAAATAAACTTACGGGAAACAATCGTCAGACGCAACAGTGTGTTGTGTGTAAATGGGTTTCGTTTTACCAGCGGTTAATTAACAATTTTACTTAAAACCCAGCTTCGTTTTAGCTACCTGTACTTCCGGCGCAGCCATAAACAGTTTCCATAATAAACCAGACCTGTGATTTTCGATCATCACAATGGCAGGACCTTGGTCAATCGCGAGATAACGGGGAGGATACCAGTTTTCCTGCTCACTGAAGGCATCATAAAAGCCATATTCACCAAATACTTTACCTCCAAGACTATCATAAAGATACCGGACTACCTTCATTGATTCTTCCGGCGTATAAGGAAATGATGACAGCGCTGCCGTCGGAGAAATCACACCGAGGTCTTCGTTGGGACTATGCGCGGCATATCCTTTGGGTGAGTAGCTGGCAGTAAGTCCCCAGCAATTTTCGCCGTATCCTTTAAAGTTCTTAGGGTTTTCAATGCAGTACTGCCGGTTGATCAGGGTATGATTGGTGTTGTGTTCCCAGTAATCTGCATAATCATCCTTTAAATTCCTGGGATCAAACCCAAGAAAAGAATAATGTGACCAAAATAATGGCCCTCCAAACTGCGGCGCCAAATTATGTTTCAAACTAAGGTGATACCCATATTGCTGATGTGTGGAATCGTTCCGCATCCCTCCACTGCGTGCCCAACCTTCGTGATAGACCTTGGCCGGAATAGTATGCGTTGGAGAGGCGGCCGCCAGCACATACATAATTAGACATTCATTGTAACCTTCCACAGGAAAATTCATCTTCCATTTATTTTTTGGAGACCAGTGCCAGTACAATACATTTTTGCCATTTCGGTGCCAATCAAATTCAACTTCCCGCCAGAGTTTATTAATTCTTGATGCTAATGCTTTTTCTTCTTCATTTCCATTTTTAAAATATTCCCGCACGCAGATTAACCCTTGCAGGAGGTACGACGTTTCCACTAGGTCGCCACCGTCATCATCGGGACTAAACGGTTTTACTTTTCCGGTTTCGCCGTTTAACCAGTGTGGCCAGACGCCATGAAAGCGATCCGCTTTTTCCAGCCAGTCTACCAGTTTTGTCAGACGTTCACGGCCCTGCTCTCGCGTAATAAAGTTTCTTTCAATGCCGACGAGAATAGCCATTACGCCAAATCCTGTTCCGCCTGAAGTGATGATATGTTTGTCGTTTTCAGGATAAATATTGTCAGCATGGAAGCGTTCACGTGCTGCGCCTGAAGTAGGTTCGGCGCCATCCCAGAAATACTGAAAGGTCCGATATTCCACCAGTGTCAGCAGTGAGTCGTCGCTGATGGTTTTCGGCTGAAGCTCGACGATCTCCGGAGCTTTTTTATAACAGGCGACCGCAATAAAAAATACCGGGAGTATTCGTAAAATTCTCATGATCGTATTAAAATAGTTTTAGTTTGTTAGAATATAAAACGACAATGTCATAATGACATCCGGAAAGTTAAATCTTTTCGATTTTAATCATAATCTAATTTGTCCAAATAATAAGAACGCCAAAATTATCACTCACTTTTCGATGGGCGTAGTACCACGATTATTTTGATCGTCTAGTAGAATTGGAAAATCAAGATTTTTGTAGATGTGCTCACAAGTCAAGCACCGCTTCCATTTTTCATTGAATACACACAAAAACTTACACGGCTTAGGCACTCCCGTTTATAACCAGCAATCGGCAAAACGTTACCCTGAAAATTCTTTTACCTTTATGAATTCCGCATGAAATCGTTGAAGAAATTATTCGTTTTATTTTCGGTCAATGCGATCATCTGTTCAGCAATTGCGCAGCAACAACCATTACAGGATCACCAACATTACCTAAATAAGCTGGTGAACGCAAAGGATTCCCTGTACCAGGACATCCTTGCCAGTTTCGACCGCCAGATACTTTTAAATCCGAAAGATGTAAAAGTGCAGTTGGAAAAATGTAGGATTATTGAGAAAGCATATTACGATTCCTACGAGGACTATAATCCAAACTACGACCAGGCGGAAACTTGTGCTAAGGAAGTTGTGCGGCGCTTTCCAAATAACCCTGAAGCACTGTTATACCGCACAGAGTTTATCTATGGCGATTCCCTTATCACGGCATTAGAGCATTTAAGAGAGATCGCTGAACAAAATGAGGAGATTTGGAAAGACTATTCCTGGGAAGTTTACAAGCAGCTGGCGGAAGAATATCAATACAAAGAGGATCACGAGAAGACAGCTAAGTTTGGAGAGCTTGCAGGTCAGCAAAACGATACGCTTGATATTAGCTTGCTGCTGGCACGGGCGTATAAAAATCTAGCGCTAACCAGTAAGGCGGTACGTGTATTGTTAAACAACCTTGACTCTACAGACGAATCATATTCCTTAAATCAAAAAGGACAACTTCTGCTCGATCTTGGCGTGCCTGATAAAGCGATGGAAGCATTTCGCATGAGCAGTAAAAAAAATTCGGACC
>DASQTN010000024.1:0-2468 GCA_035641895.1 Chryseolinea sp.
AAATTTAGCACAGTACCGCACAATGTAAGGACGCAAGAGTTTCGCGCATCCACTCAGTAGCCGTCAATTTATTGAACTACGATATTCCACAGGAGTAACTCCTACATGTTGTTTGAACACGCGCGTAAAATGCTGTGGATATTTAAATCCTAACTCGTATGCTATCTCACTTACCGACTTGTTAGCATCGAAGATCTTTTCCTTGGCAACATCAATCAATTTCAGTTGAATGTATTCATGGGCTGATTTCCCTGTCTCTTTTTTTATCAAGTCACCAAAATAATTTGGAGATAAATTGAGTTCGCTGGCACAGTATGCAACGGAAGGACGACCAAGGGTCAATGGTTTGGTAGATGAGAAGAAATCATTGATTAAGGTTTCGAAACGCTCAAGAATGCCTTTGACCGAATTCTCCCGGGTGATGAACTGACGATCATAAAATCGCACGCAATAATTCAGGAACAATTCAATGTTAGTTACAATCAACTTTTTACTATGCTTATCGACGGCATGCTCCAGCTCATATTTGATTTTTGAAAAGCAGTCGAGAATAATTTGGCGTTCGCGCTCGGATAAATGAAGGGCTTCATTGACAGCATAGGAAAAGAAAGTGTAATCGCTCATGTGACGTGCCAGCGACGTACCGTGGATAAGTTCAGGATCAAATATTAAAGCCAGACCTTTCGGTTGATAATAATCTTCTCCCTCCGATCCGATTGCCTGACCGGGAGCCAGAAAGACAAGCGTGCCCTCATCATAATCATAATTGTTACACCCATACCGGAGATCACCACATTTAACCTCCTTTAAAAAAATTGTGAAAAAACCATAGCTCATCCGTCTTAGGCGCCTGGGCGCTGCTTTCGATAAGTCAACGACACTTACCAGCGGATGAAGCGTTTCATTCCTGTTGAACGCGTTGTACTGGCTCACGGTTTTAAATTTTAATATATCGTCCATAATTCTCTATTAACTCAAAATTATATTGTTCTGGACTTCTTTCCTTCTCGACTTCCCACAATCAGTGAAATTGGTAGGTAAACCAGTAATCTATATAAGTGTTGTGTGGTTTAATGATAACACCTTTGTGGTGAATGCTTGGAAAGCATTAAGAGGTATGGAATACAGAAATTTAGGAAAAGCGGTTGGCGACGTTGATTGCCAACATTTCAAAAGAATTTTTAACTAACCAAATGAAATATTATATGAGATCTTCAGCTATTGGTCTTTGCGTATTACTGATAACGTTACAATCGACACTGGCACAAACGCCGTCTAAAAATCAAAGTTCCGAGCAAGAGATCATAAGTCTTTCCAAAGAGAAATGGCAGTGGATGGCGGACAAAAATGTGAACAAGCTTGCTGTACTCTTTCACGATAAGTCAAAATTTGTTCACATGAGCGGGACATGGAAGAAGGATGAAGAACTTGAGATCATTAAAACCGGAAGCATTTGGTATAAGAAGGCAGATGTCCATGATGTTGCTGTTGAACTTATTGATGACACTGCCATTCTTTGGAACCGTATTACGCTGCAGGCTGTGGTTCGCGGCAATGAGGTATCAACTGAATTTACAGTTACCGAGGTTTATAAAAAACAAGACAACATTTGGAAAATGTTAGCGCTGACATTTAGTAGTGTGCGAGACACTCATACGATCAAACATTAATAAATTCCACCTTAACAATATTTGTATACAACAATAATTCCGGACTATTATATGGTAGCAAAAACAACAGACGGATAATATTTAACTAACCTGCGTGCAAGAACGGACAGACCATGTTATTCAATCAATTCTCCGCATGGTTCATTCTGCTACATCATTTACTGATGAAGAGGCCGTAGATAGAGAGACCGCACTCCAATTTAAAGATTGGTGGAAATGCCCTGGAATTTGTAAACATTAATGTACTTGTATTTGTAATTATACATATTAATCTGACATCGATGGCAACAATAAATCTAAACATCAACGGCAACAAACAAGTTGTTGACGTAGATCCAAAAACTCCGCTCCTATGGGTGCTTCGTGACCATCTAAACCTGGTTGGAACAAAGTATGGATGCGGAATGGCGCAATGTGGTGCGTGTACTGTACACGTTGATGGAAAGGTCGCCCGGTCATGCGTGTTACCCGTTTCACAAGTCCAAAATAAAGCGGTAACAACCATTGAAGGACTGTCAATAGAAGGTGATCATCCGGTTCAAAAAGCATGGCTTGAACATGATGTTGCGCAATGTGGATATTGCCAGGCTGGACAAATCATGACTGCAGCTGCTCTTCTGAAAAGTAATCCCACTCCTACTGATCAAGAGATAGAGAACGCGATGAATGGCAACATCTGCCGTTGCGCAACTTATCTACGAATCAAGGCGGCAGTCAAAACTGCTGCGAATTCCTAAAACTAAAACACGTCAAGCGATGACACAAATAAAAACAACAATCAATCGAAGATCTTTCCTG
>DASQTN010000025.1:0-7841 GCA_035641895.1 Chryseolinea sp.
AATTACAAGGAATCGCTTGAAGGCTCAATTATTCAAGCCAATACAGCTGTCGTTGCTCCTCCGTCGGACACCTCAGGGGTGAACGCTGGCATGAAGGTCCCGGTTGCAACTAACGTCCTGCAGGAAGCGAAGTGGCTGTCGCTTTCCGACTGGTTTACCAAGCTAATTCATGATCTTGAAGAAGAAGTAACAAACAAACAGCAAGCTATTCTCGGATGGCTTGCCATCTTCATCGCCTTTGATATCGCGCTACTTGCTTTTTTATATTACGGATTTAATAAGCTGGTCATTCGCCCCGTCCAAGGTTTGGAAGCCAACATTTTCAACCATAAGCATACTGATGAACTGAGTAACAATGAAATCGGAAAAGTTACTCACCAAATCAATGAGATAATTGAAAACCTGAAAGATGCCACAGATTTTGTGATTTCTATTGGAGAAGGTAAACTTGACATCGATTATAAGGAAACGTTGGATCCTCAATATGTTCCAGGCAAAAATAAGCTTGCGGATTCGCTGATACAGATGCAGGAAAAGCTGAAAGCTTTGAATGAGACCGAACGCCGTCGACAGTGGGCCACGGAGGGGCTCACCAAGTTTGTTGAAATCATGCGATCTTCGAATGATAATCTCAGCTCGCTCGGTGATGCTGTGATCTCGGCTTTGGTACAGTATACGCGTTCGAACCAAGGCGGTTTGTACATCCTCAACGACGAGGACCCAAACAATAAGTATCTTGAATTGATTTCCCTTTTTGCTTTTGATAGTAAAAAATACGAACAGCAAAAGGTCAAACTTGGCGAGGGTATTTTAGGGCAAACATTTCTTGAGAAAGAGACGACCCACTTGACAAATATGCCCGAAGAATACATTCGAATAACTTCCGGGCTAGGCGAAGCTAATCCAAGGGCGTTATTGCTCTTTCCCCTTAAGGTTGATAAGGAAGCATACGGCATTATTGAATTGGCCTCGTTTCATGAATATCAGCAACATGAAATTGAATTCGTTGAAAAATTAGGGGAATCCATTGCAGCGACTTTGGCCTCGGTAAGAGGAACGCAGAAGAATCGGCAGCTTATTGAACAATTTCAGCAGCAAACAGAGGAAATGCGTGCTCAGGAGGAAGAAATGCGTCAGAATATGGAAGAGCTTCAAGCAACTCAAGAAGAGGTTGCGCGCAAAGAGCAAGCCTATTTGCAGCGTATCAAAGAGTTGGAAAATTCAGTCAACAATTCCGGGTCGAGCGATTTAGAAGCAATTCGGGAAAACGCCGAAAAAGTCGAACGAGAACTGCGGCGACAGGTCGAAGAACTTAATGCACGACTCTCCAACGGACCCAAAGCCGAGGATTGGGCGGTAGCTGAAGACGTCGAGAGGACTCTGAAGATGAATCTAGAGGCCATTAAAATCACGCAAGAAGAACTAGATCGAAAGGCGCTTCATTAAGACCTTGACAAGGTCTGCGCCTCACTTTTAACCGCTGGAAAGTAGACTCATCCCTTTCCATTTCATTCAAAACAAGGTGTTATTCAATCGCCTTTCTAAGTAATTATTACGTATCAAAAATTGCGTTTTTAGCAAAATAACAAGCATAAAGCCTTATTAGAACGCGTGTAAGGTTTCGCATCTATATACACCCGTCCAATTTTAGGAAGAAACTAATTTTGATTCTTTCAAAAGATAACCATGTTGGATATTGACATCAATGATCTAAAACGAATCTCAGAGCTTATTTACCAAAAGCATCATTATGATTTTCGGAATTACGCAATGTCTTCATTTAAAAGGCGCGTTCTTCGGATCATGGAATTAAAAAAGCTCTCAGTTGAATCACTCATAAAAAAACTAACCGACAACCCTGCTTTCATCAATGAGTTCTTGGATGAACTTACCGTTAACGTAACTGAAATGTTTCGCGATCCGAGTTTTTGGAGGATTATGCGCGAAGAAATAATTCCGGCGATCATGCTTAATCAAAAGCAGTTTAAGATTTGGCATGCCGGCTGTTCCTCAGGGGAAGAAGTTTTGTCGATGTGTATTATGCTGAAGGAAATGGGCATACTCCAGGACGTAACAATGATTGCAACTGACCTCGATGTAAATATTCTGGAGAGAGCTAAATCGGGTGTATATCCGGTTAAGAATATGGAGCTGAATGAAAAGAACTATATCCGATTTCAGGGCACAGGTTCTTTCAAAGATTACTACCGTGAAGAGAATGGGATGGCCGTGTTTCCAAAGGAACTTATGATGAATGTTTCATTCCGGCGGCACGACCTGGTTTTGGGAGATGTCTTCAACAAATTTGATCTCATCCTTTGCAGGAACGTAATGATTTATTTCAATCAGTCTTTGCAAAATGAAGTATTGAAAAAATTCCACGAAAGCTCATTCAAGTATGGATACCTGGCCATCGGCTCGAAAGAGTCGTTGATATGGTGCGATTACGCGAACCGCTTTATTGTGGTAAACAATGAAGAAAAGATTTATAAGAAAATAAAAGATTAGGAACGTTGTCTATTGACGAATGAAAAAATTCAACCTAAGTAACAGCTATAAGGCCGTTGTTATCGGTGGGTCAGCAGGCAGCTTTCAGGGTGTAGTTAAAATCCTGGCGCAATTGCCGAAAGGTTTTCCGTTACCGATTATCATGTGCTTGCATCGCCTTAAGCATGTGCGTAATGGTTTCGTCGAAGCACTTTCGATCAAGAGCGTAGTACAAGTAACTGAACCGAATGACAAAGAGACAATTAAAAAAGGAAATGTATATCTGGCTCCCGCTAACTATCATATGTCAGTTGAGCTTGGAAATCATTTTGCACTTTCAACTGAAGAAATGATAAATAATTCACGTCCATCGATCGACATCACCTTGGGTACGTGTGCTTTCGCATACAAAGAAAAACTCGTTGGCATTTTGCTTTCGGGAGCTAATAAAGATGGCGCCTTGGGTATGAAGTACATCCATGAACGTGGCGGCCTTACCATCGTTCAGGAGCCAACGGAATGTATGATCGATACGATGCCGCGTAGCGCGCTTGCAGTGACAAAGATTGATCATGTACTAAAGGTGGATCAAATTGTACAATTTTTAAAAGAATTAGACAATCAATACCGATGATTAGCATATTGAAAAACAGCTATAAGCTAAGCCTTGCAATGGCAACATTTTTTATCCTTGGGATGGCTGCGTCGCTCTTTGCGATTTACTCCCTTCCAGGAAGTTTACGTCTGACGGCAGGGTACCAACCAGAGTTCATGAATGTGTACGTGGTCATAGGCGTTACCTTTTTAGCAGGTGGCACTGCCTTAATGTTAGCGCTTCGCTTCAAGAAGGAAGTCGTTGTTTTCAGAGACCGAACTCTTGAAGCTGCAGCTGCAAAAAAACACGAAGCGGAGCAAGGCAAGAATACTATCAGTCTTGAAGGTCTCATCAATACTCTTGAGCAGGCCCATAACAAAAAAGAAATTTTAGACGCAGCTCTTACCACAATTTGCAAGCAGTTAGATGCGGGCCAAGGCGCTATTTACGAAGCGGCTGAAAGCGAAGGCAAGCGTACTGTTAAATTGGAAAGCGGATATGCGCTCAATATAGGAGAAAGTACCACGATCAGTTATGAATTCGGAGAAGGCCTGATCGGCCAGGCTGCTGCCAGCGGCCAATCCTTATATGTAGACGACGTACCTGAAGGTTATATTAAAATAGTTTCAGGTCTTGGCAGTTCGTCTCCAAAATACTTGCTCATTGTTCCTTTGAAACATAACGGACAGGTATTGGGTGTTTTGGAAGTTGCCTCATTTGTCAACATTACCGAAGCACAACGCAAATTCTCAGAAGAGTCGGCCCAACTTGTGGCCAGTAAGATTTTCAATAAAGCATCTTAGCGAAAGGCGTATGATGAAAAGTATTAACATAAGTACCAAATTCACCGTCTTAATTCTGGCTGTGTCGCTAGTTGCTGTCGCGGCGATAAGTTTTTTCAGCTATGATTATCATCTGAAGACGAACCAGGAAAAATTTGCCACGAACCTCGCGGTAATCGCGGATAATCAAACTGCCTATTTCAATTCGTATTTTGAAAGAGCGGAACGTACAGTTCAGTTTTTGCAAAATTCCGATAAACTTAAATCAAGTTTAGTAGGCACCGGAGGCGGTTCCGAAGGTGGAATAGATCTGCTTATGGCTCCCATCGGACAGGAGGCAGTGGCTCTCTCTGATTCTGCCAGCGTTCCTCAGGAACTTTCGTTATCCGAATATTTGAATGCGATAAAATCTACTCTTCAAGTTGCAGATATAACCATAACCTCAGGAACTGGCGCAGTCAAAGTATCGACAGATCCCAATGTCAAAGGAAATTTCATCGACCCCGATGGCGTGACGTTCGATCGCGCAAAGACTGGAGTTTATTTCTCTCGTATCCAACGCGACAGGACCAAAAAGAATTACCTTACCCACGTCGCTGGCGTTGTTAATGACACCAACGGTGGTCAACATGTGATCCTTGTAAAATTAGACTTAACACCTGCTTATCGCATTCTTAAAAATTATTACGGCCTTGGTGTAAGTGGTGAAGTTATTTTAGCCCGGCAGGATGCTATTTCGAAAAAAGTTGAGCTCGTAAGTCCGCTGCGTCATGACACGACCGCAGCAATTCAGTTACGTGACCAGAAAGATAAATTTGTTCAGGCATTTGCTCCTGTATTTGAAGGCAAGAGTATAACCGTTAGAGGTGAAGATTATAAAGGCGATAACGTTCTTCAAACTTCCAGAAAAATTGAACGCCCTAATCTTGCGCTTATCGCCAAGATCGACTTGGAGGAAGCAAACGGAAAATCGAGCGAATTGATAAGCACATTCGCCTATTCAGGTTTATGCATTGCTGCACTGGCAACCCTCGCAGCAATGATGTTTGGACGATCGTTCACCCAACCGTTATACAGTATGCGCAACACCCTGAGCCTGGTGGCACAAGGAGTATTGCCTGAGGCCTCAGGGAAGACCAGCAGGGATGAATTTGGTCAGATGAGCGCGAAGGTTGATGAACTTGTCAAGACTTTGAAGGGAAGCGCCGATTTCGCACAACGTGTGGGTGAGGGTAAATATGATACTGCCTACAAACCGGCCAGCGACAATGATATTCTTGGGATGTCGCTGATCAACATGCGCAACAACCTCATTGAAAACGAACGTCTGGACAAGGAGCGCAACTGGATTATTCGAGGCGTGGCCGAGATCAGTGAAATTCTCCGTATGCACGATTCTATCGACGCGCTGGGCGACGACGTTATCAAATTTATTCTGGACAAAATTGGAGCGATACAAGGCGCCTTTTATATCGTAAACGACGACAATGCAAATGCACCTGTCATCGAAATGCGGTCAAGCTATGCTTATACGCGCAAAAAATACCTGAAGGCCAAGTTTAAATTTGCCGAAGGTTTAGTCGGCCAGGCCGCAGCGGAAAAAGATGTAGTACTTCGGACTGAAATCCCAGATGAGTACGTTTCAATCACCTCGGGTATTCTAGGTGATCAGCGTCCGAAGTGTATCCTTATCGTTCCGCTTATCACAAATGAAGAGGTATATGGAGTGCTGGAATTTGCCGGCTTCCGGAGGTTCGATCCTTCTCAGGTAAAATTCGTTCAGGAATTATCGCTTATACTAGCCCGTACGATATTTAATATCAAAGTAAATGAACGTACTCGTAAGCTGTTGGGAGAATCACAGCAAATGAGTAATGAACTGAAAGAGAAACAGGAAGTTCTTCGTCAGAATGCTGAAGAAATGCAAGCGACACAAGAAGAGCTGAAGCGATCAAATCAAAAGCTTGAGGAGCAGATTGAGGAGGTAAATCGTACCCAAAAACGAATGCAGCTCCTGCTCGAAAATGCGTCCGAAGTTATTACCATCTACGAAGAGGACGAAAGCATCCGTTACATCTCTCCTTCTGTTGAATCCATTTTAGGGTATGTACAAAAGGAAATGATCGGCAAAAGCGATATCGATAAAGTGCACCCTGATAACAGAGAAATATTTAAGGAGTTATTTCAAAAACTTAAATCCAAGCCGGACGAAAAAGAAACGGTACAATACCAGTATCGCGCTAAAGACGGAACATTCATTTGGATCGAATCGACTGGTACAAATTGTATGTCTAATCAGGCGATCCATGGATTTATTTTAAACTCCCGCGATATTACCGAGAGACGAAGAGCCGAGCAGGAGCAACGGATGAGAAGTAAGATGCAGGCGCTTTCAGAAAATTCCCTCGACTTGATCACCCGTTTGGAAGGTGAATCAATCTCCTACATAAATCCTATCATCGAAGAATATACAGGTCAAAAACCTTCATTCTTCCTGAATCGAAAGGTAAAGGAAACTGAGCTTGACAACGCTGTGCTTGAGGGCTGGTTGAAAGTTGTGGAAACTGTAAATGCCACGAATGAAAAAGCCTCTACTGAAATGGACTTTCCGTCCAGCATGGGCTCACGCATTATGCAGGTTAACGCTATTCCCGAATTTGATGAAGCGAATAAGCTTGAATCGGTGTTGGTCGTATCGCACGATATCACTGAACGTAAAATGATCGAGCTTGAAATTCAGAATAAGAATAAAAAGATCACGGAAAGTATCAACTACGCAAAGCGTATTCAAAATGCGATTTTGCCTAACAACAGGGTCATCAACAAAGCCTTGGCTGATTCTTTCATTCTTTATAAACCTCGCGATGTGGTTAGCGGTGACTTCCCCTGGTTTGTTCAGACAAAAGATGAAATATTCATCGCAGCGGTTGACTGTACCGGTCACGGCGTACCTGGGGCCTTACTCTCCTTGATTGGATATTTTCTCCTGAACGATATCGTTCGAAGCCGGAAGATTACGGAACCAGGAAAGATTCTGGATATGTTGGATGAAGGAGTAACTACTACCCTACGGCAAGATGAGGATTCAACAACGAAAGATGGTATGGACATCGCGTTGTGTAAAATTAATATGGCAAAACGCGAGGTAGAGTATGCAGGCGCTCATCGTCCTTTATACATCATGAAACAAGGAGTGATGAACGAAGTGAAGGGAAATAAATTCCCAATAGGTGGTGGTATTTTTAAGAACCAGACTAACTTTACAAACACTAAGATAAGTTTGGAAAAAGGAGATTCCATTTACTTTAGTTCGGATGGATTTCCAGATCAGTTCGGTGGAAACGAGGGAAGAAAGTTTGGCCCAAAACGCGTTCGCGAGATCATCGAAAAAGTACACAAACTGAATATGCCAGAGGCTATGAATGAGTTCGACAACGAGTGGGAAGCATGGCGTGGTACAACCAAACAAACAGATGATGTTCTATTGATTGGTATTAAATTTTAAACCTTAACCGATCCGCCTGAAATTTATTTCAAGTGGGTTTTTAGATGATAAAAACGTATATCTTAGTGAACCACAAAACAATAATCTAATCTTCAGACACATGAATTTTATTTATGACCTGCACCGAACCATGATGTCGCAGAATTTGATTCTGGTGTATCAAGGTGATTTTACCCAAGAGAGCACAAAATCTATTCTCTCTATGGCGGAGCGAAACCTTGATTCTTCCGGAGAAGATTCTAGCATCAAACGTAAGGTGTTTAATGTGATGGTCGAGGCACTGCAAAATATTGTCAAGCATAGCGACGAACTCATCGACGGTGAAATGCGCAGCCACGCTGCCATCTTTCTTATCGGTAAAGAAGCGAATCGTTACAGCATCATGTCTGGCAATCCGGTGCGTAAGGCTAGCATTCCTGGCCTTCACAAGAAGCTTGATCAAATCAATGGTCTTGACAAAGACGGCTTAAAA
>DASQTN010000026.1:0-11125 GCA_035641895.1 Chryseolinea sp.
TTTTGGTTTTCGGCAGCATAACGGCAGCGAATGCAATCAATTCATCTTTGGACAGCACATGGTTGGGCTTTGCAATCGTTGCGGGCTTTTATTTACTCGTGGCAATCGGTGTGTATGTATGGAAACAAGTGTCAAACCAACAGCAAAAACGGAAGGAGATGTATGAGCATCAAAAGGAGATGTATATTCAACAAAAACAATCGTAATTAGTCACGATGTGGGTTACTCCAAATGGAATGGCCGTGAGGTTGTACTGATGGTAGGGAAACTTGGAGCGCTTTAAATTGAATTCATCGGGACTAGTTTGTATCGGACAAGCATGTCACCATGACAAGCGTTTCTTTATGGCTTCCCAAACATGACTATGCCACGAAATAAGGGTTTCAATTACAAAAAAGTCTTTAATATTAGTTTTGAAATCTTTTCGGATAATACGTCTTGCTAGTGAGGTGTTAACTTCACCCACTTCATGAACGTGAACCAACAGTTCCAAGGCCAACAAAGCGAGAAATGCGCCGATGAGAAACAAAAAATTAAATCCTTGAAGTGAAATTAAGCGAAACACTTTATCGGCCTGTGGTCCAGCCCACGTGATATTTATCATCAGCGTCCGATCGGCAAAATAATCAGCGAGCCATCCCCCAATAACCGGAGCGGTAGAAGCAAAAGAAGATGTTACTATATTCTTCATAGATAAATACACTACCGCGTGTTTGTTGGGAGAGAGCTTCAATCCAATATTGGTAACGGCCAGGTTAATGCCGGCAGTGGTGGCGCCGGTCAAAATATGGATTGCTGCGAGCAACGCCAGGTTTCCAAAAAAATTATCGTATAATCCTACGAAGCACCAGGCGATAATACATAATATATAGAGTGGTCCAGCGATGGCAATGATCGTTTTGTTGCTGTATCGATCTGCTGATGTTCCCCATGTGCGGATGGTCAGGATGCTAAATAATTGGCTCAATATTCCAAGTCCGATGATATACGACAAAGGCAGCTTCAGGGTGGTAAGCATAAATACTGTGAAGAATGGCGTAGCGATATTTAATGCAAACAACCACCCGGAATTGAATAGCAGGAGACGTTTAAAGTTCGCGTCTTTCAACGGACGCTCGAGCACCGTAAAAAGATTCCCGTCTGATCTTGTCGCCAATGGCTCGGGGACCTTTGAAAGTATAATTGCTCCTATTATCCCGACCATGCCTCCGCAAAATATGAATATTGAATAGGTCGTAAGTTGTAATTCCGGATGTTGATTCTTGATGTAATCTATTATCAGCGCCAACGTAAGGCTGAGGGCCATGTTTAGCATTTGCATATAGCTGCTGCGTTTTGCGAAATATGATCCGAGCGATTGCTCTGGAATCAAATCTTTCATCCATGCGTTCCAGCTAGGGCCGGCAATTGACCCAAACATATAGTAAAAGAAGAGAGAGACTAGAAGTAAACTAACCGAGGAATTGAACCACACCACCGCTAAAATCCCAATAATAAGCAGCGGAATTCTGGCTAAGATGGCACAAATAACAGCAATGGCCCTGCGATTATTGTATCTATGGACTAACCAAATTGATAAGAGTTGAGAAAAGTTTGTGAACGTTGGAAGTGCAGCGAGAACGCCGATCTGCGAATTTTCAGCTCCCATCAGCAATGCCATGGCAGTCAAAAATGCGCCACCTGTAAAGCTGGTCATAGCTTCAGCGGTAAGGCCCTCTACAATCACGAGCTTCAAACCTTTCTTAACATCGGCTTCTGTTAATGTCTGGGTTGGGCGTAAAATCATCATCAAAATAACAATCAAACCTTAATCAGGTTATTTCAAAACTATGCCGCCAATCGGTTTGTCCGCAGTTAGGAGTGCTAGGTTCAGATTTTATTTTGCTTAATCAACTTTTTAAATATGGCAATGATCTTGACCTGCGAATAACCCAGTTTGTAAAGTAGAAACAGAAAATAGAATACAAGTTGAGTTTTATAGATACCGTTCTCAATATATTTCCTTGCGGAAGTCGTTACTATACTATCAATCACTTGAAACCTACCATATTTTTTCAACCGCGGAATGATTTCATTATCTTCCATTACAATCAAATTTTCATTATAGCCTCCACTTTTTAAAAAAACATCTCTTGTAACGAAGAGGCTTTGATCCCCATAACGAAAAGCGTTGATGTCAAACTTTGTAAACCAGCATTGAGATTTTAAAAACCAGTTGTCAAGATCAAAACCCAAACGGAAGCATCCGGAAACAAAATCGTTTTTAACCGACTCTACTATCATTTTTGCAAAGCCCTCTGGTGGAATCGAATCGGAATGGATGAAATACAATATCGCTTGAGTGGCGTGTTGAGCTCCTTTATTGAGTTGAATAGCACGGCCTTTTTTAGATAGAATGATTTTTGCACCGGAAAGCTTTCCGTTCACGATGGTCTGATCGTTACTTCCACCGTCTGAAATTATAATCTCGCTAATTAAATTTCCGCCTCTTTTAAAAATGGTTTGAACCGTTTTTTCAATTTGGTGCTCCTCGTTGTAAGTAGGAATGATGACACTGATCATTGAATATCAATTTTGGAAGACTGAAGATCTGATTCTGTGTCGATGTCATTGAGTTGCTCTAGCAAATTGAATTTAATGTTTGAGTCAGTCAGATTTTTAATGGTGTCACGTAAGACTGAATCGGTGCTCCATTTTTTGTTTTCAAAAACATTTTCAAAAAGTTCTGTCATTCCTAGCAAATAGTAACCGCCATCTGTAGCCGGGCCAAGGACGACGTTTGAATTTTCGAGATTATCAAATGCCTTCGAGATATGGTAGCTCGTCAACTCAAAACAATCACTTCCAATAATGAGGATGCGAGAATAGCCCGTTCTAAAACCTTCCTCAAAAGCATTTTCCATTTTTTGTCCTAAATCCTGACCGATTTGTAAACCTTGCTTGAATCCTGCACTCAGCCATTCGTCTTGCTCGGGAACAAAATCCGAATAATAAACGATTTTATCGTATTCAAGATTCCCGGTAATTCGCAACGTATGATCAAGGAGTTTTTTGTAAACTCTAAGCGCTTTTTGATCTCCTAATGAAGCGGCCAGCCGCGTTTTCACTTTTCCTAGAATCGGGTTTTTTATAAAAACGATTAATAATTGCTTCATCATGTTATTTTTATCGTAGTGCAAAGGCAAAGATTTGTTTTCCCGTGGGCAAATCAAGCAAAGAATTTATTTATTACCGTATCATTCGCAGGAACACGTGGGGGCCGGGATTTCTGGCAAATAGTTTTTTCTCAAACCGTGGCCTGTATTCAAGTCCCTTTTATGGGAGTTACGCAGCCAGATTCATAATTCACCACTAGCTGGTGCAACTGGATACCGATAAATAAAGATGATCGCAACACGATACTTTAAAAAGCCGCCGGATAACTTTCGGGTGCCAAAACCGGTTAAGTAGCCAGGTCGTAAACATTAAAATAGTCAGTCGAAAAGTATGAAAGTATGGATGATCGCCTATTGTACTGTGCTGTCTATCATTCACAATCCGGTCCTTGGGCAGTCGATCACTGGTGATGTTGAGCAATTCTTTAATTATGTGAGATTTGGCGATCAAAGCCGGGCGGCGAAGGAGATCAAAAATCTTGCGGGGATAAGCCAGGAAGCATTGAAGAATGAGCTTGATTCCGAAAATAAAGCAAAGGCATTTTGGATTAATATTTACAACACGTTTGCCCAATACTTGCTGAAAGAAAATCCTGGTTATTACGAGGATCGAAACGATTTTTTTGGTGAGGAGCTCATTACAATAGCAGGACACAAATTAAGCCTTGATGATATTGAGCATGGTATCATCAGGCGTTCAAAAAATAAGTATAGTATGGGGTATTTCGGCAAATTTTCAGTTGGTGATTTTGAAAAACGATTCCGCCTGGAGAAAACGGATTATCGAATTCATTTTGCATTGAATTGTGGTGCCAAGAGTTGTCCACCGGTTGCACTTTACAAGGCAAATCGTATCGACCAACAGCTTGACAAATCAACGGCTGCATATTTAAAGGCTAACACAAAATTTAATGAGAAAGAAGGCGAAGTGCTTGTCCCGAAGTTATGCTCGTGGTTTAGGGCAGACTTTGGCGGGGAGGACGGTGTAATCGACATGCTTCACAAGTACAGAATAATTCCTAACGATAAAGAGCCCGATATTGAATATTTGGATTACAACTGGGAACTAAGTCTTTCAAACTATATTGATCTTTAAAACTATCATACTATGAACAAAACTGACCATTATTACAATGCTGAGGACTTAAAAAAGTTTGGAGACATTGGCGAATTCGGAAAAGAGCTGGCTGCAAAATATTTTGAATACTATGGAGCTGTGTTTGCCGACGGCGCTTTGACGGCGCGTGAAAAATCGCTGATCGCCTTGGCCGTCGCTCACACCGTGCAGTGCCCATATTGCATTGATGCGTATTCGACTGACGCCACTGAAAAGGGCTGGTCTGAATATCAAATGATGGAGGCGGTGCATGTCGCTGCAGCTATTCGTAGTGGCTCATCGCTTGTACATGGCGTCCAGATGATGAACAAGGTCAAATCTATCACAATGTAAAAATGGTCAAAAAATCGCTCGCTGCACGCAAGAATAATTTAGCATCATCCCTGGAGCAAATCAAAGTTCTGGAGCATGAGGTCCAATTTCCATTGTTCTCCGAACAATTGGCGCGCGCGGGCCTTTTTCCACTTAAGCCTACTGGAATTAAAATATTTCAGATCAATGTCGGAAAGATGTGCAATCAGGTCTGTTCACATTGTCACGTAGATGCCGGTCCGGACCGTAGCGAGATCATGACGCGTGAAACAATGGAGCAATGTCTTCACATTCTGCGACGATATAATTTTGAGATTGTGGACCTAACGGGTGGGGCACCCGAGATGAACCCAGATTTCAGATGGTTCGTTGAACAAATCAGATTGCTGGGGAGCCACGTTATCGTAAGATGTAATCTGACGATACTAGTAGCTAATAAAAAATTTAATGATCTACCGGAGTTTTATAAAAAAAACCAAGTTGAAGTAATTTCCTCTTTGCCGTTTTACCGCGCAGATCGCACTGATCGCCAGCGAGGGGAAGGGGTTTTTAAAGATTCAATCACGGCGTTACAGTTGTTGAATGGAGTTGGCTATGGGAGAGAGAATTCAGGTTTAATTTTGAATCTTGTCTATAATCCATCGGGGGCATTTTTGCCGGGAAGCCAGGTCCAATTGGAGAAGGATTTTAAGGGTGAACTTAAACGTCATTATAATATTGAATTCAATTCTCTCTTTTGTATCACCAATATGCCCATCAGCCGGTATCTGGAATATCTCATCAATTCCGGAAACTATGAAATGTACATGGATCGGCTGGTATCGTCATTTAATCCGGTCGCAGCCGCTGGCGTAATGTGTCGAAATACAATTTCGGTCAGCTGGGATGGCTTTATATTTGACTGCGATTTCAATCAGATGCTCGATTTAAAAGTGAGCGGTAAATCGGTTCATGTAAAAGATTTTAACATCAATGAATTGAATTCAAGGGATATAGTAATTAATCAACATTGTTTTGGATGCACCGCTGGAACGGGGTCAAGTTGTGGTGGTGCCACGACTTGAAATTAGACATGTGAAGCAATGAACATAAGCGTGATCATTCCGACCGTCAACGAAGAAAATTTGATTTTTAGGCTTGTCGAATCTGTATTGGCAACGGGTGGCTTATCTGTAGTTGAGGTGATTGTAGTCGACGGTGCCAGTACAGACAAAACTGTTACGGAAGCGAAAAAAGCAGGTGCAATAGTGTTGAATTGCCCTGGAAGTTCAAGGGCGAATCAAATGAACCTAGGAGCGAAAAATGCAAGGGGTGATCTTTTGTACTTTCTCCATGCCGACGTCAAAATTCCGAAATCATTTGTCACGGATATTTTAAAGGCCTATGAAGAGGGTTACCAGGCCGGTTGTTACAGATTCAAATTCGATTCTTCAAAATTTATGCTAAGGTTCAATTCTTATTGTACGCGCTTTAAGGGAATTATGTGCAGAGGCGGTGACCAGACTTTATTTATTACCAAAACGATGTTCTTGAAGCTTGGAGGGTTTAACGAATATTACACAATCATGGAGGATTATGATTTGATCCAACGTATCCGTGAGCACGCCAAGTTTAAAATAATTCCAGAGAATGTATTGGTGTCTGCAAGGAAGTATGAAAAAAATAGTTGGCTCAGAGTACAATCTGCCAATTTCATTGTATTCATGATGTTTTTTTTAAAGAGGCATCCATCACAAATGAAGGAGGCTTATAGAAAAATGCTGAACTATCGTTAGTGGTTATGCATTCCTGGTTTTTCTACTTACAAAAATGCTGTTTCCTACTGTCCAGCAAAGCTCAGTAATAATATAGATAGTTGTGTCGAAATTTCAGCGCCGAGTAGCCCAATAAGGGGCTAATGTTTTTGCAATAATAGCTTCGTGAAAAGCCGCCCGTTTCTTTAAGAAACCATTTTCTGTATCATGGATCATTTAAGTTTTATAGTTACAGACCGCACACACTTCCTCCCCAGCTTTTGGATTAGCAACCTAATTTTGTCTTTGGTCTGGCAGGGTATGTGCGCCTGCCTGCCGAAGCAGGCGAAGGCAGGGACAAAATTCAGTTGCGTTTCCAAAAGCGCAGCCTCGCGGCTGAGGAGCCAGCCAACTTTGATGATGCACCCTTCTTGCCATTGTCCACCAAACAGTTCGATATAAATATGACACAAAAAAGAACCAAAAAAGTCAAGAGCCAAATATGCCCGCCCGTACCGAACGTGTAGTTCTCTTCTAGCTCGATAACACGGTACGTTCGGGCGGGCTGCCCATCACATAATGCCGGGCCGCCCCCGCATTTGGCTCAGGCCAGCGCACTGGCACGGAATTAAGCTTTGTGAGTTGAATTACTCCCAAGATAGAATGAAGTCTGCTGCTCAAGCTTACCGACTACTTATATGGAAGGTAATACCAGTAAAAAGTGGAGGTGCGCGGAGCGTGGAGTCGGTTCGTTCTGGATTTTCCCAGCGCAAACTCCTCCGCGTGATCAGCGCTAAAATTGCTTTTGTTGTATTGGATCAACATTATATTTATCATCCAAACCGAAAAACCATTCTTTGAAAGTTTGCATCAATTAAAAATATTAAATGCCATGCGCAATAACTTTTTTATACCGTTTGTCAAACCCCTTGCTTTATAGTCGACTATTATTTTTTGATTGATGCGCGCTGCCACCGGATACGGATATATTTTATTGAATATAGTATTAATGGACAATCCATTCGTATTCGCCAAAATAAGTTCCTGGATCAACTCACCAGCATGAGGCGCGACCATTGACCCTCCTAAAATCTTTTGTTTTAGAAACACATTCTTTTTTGAAACATATAAGCTCAGTTGGCCATATCGATGCCTATCAACAACCGCACGATCGTCATCCTCAAACCCGGTCTCCAATAATTCATAGCTGATTTTACGTTTTTGTAATTCCTGTTCGCTTAATCCAAATGATGCCACTTCCGGGTCCGAAAAAGTAACCCACGACAAATGATCGTTATTTAATTTTTTCTTGACAGGAGAGAAAAGATTGTTGAGAATAATTCTTGCCTGATGTTCAGCGGCGTGTGAAAACTTCAATGAACCAGCTACATCGCCACAAACATAGATTTTCTTGTTTGTTGTCCGCAGGAATTCGTTCACAACGATTTGCCCGTCATTAACTTTTACATTGCCATTTTCCAATGTCAGCGGACCTAGGTCCGGCTTTCTACCTATCGCAACAAAAATAGCATCGAACGACATTTCGATATTTTTTCCATCAACTTCGATTTCTGCAATGGTGGAAGAAAGGAACCGTTTTACCTGAGATTGGAGTAAGATGGTCACTCCTTCTTTTTCCATTTGACGTTGGAGAATATTTGCAATTTTGACAGGATCTTTTTTCAAAAGATGCCTGCCGCGATGTACAATAACAACGGTGCTTCCAAGTCGTTGAAACGCTTGAGCGATCTCCACTCCAACCGGACCACCGCCAACAACTAATAGTTTTTTTGGAAGGCGATCAATGTGAAAAATACTTTCGTTATCATAGTATTTGACTAACTCAATGCCAGGCAATTTGAGTTTCATAGGTCGCGAACCTGTTGCTATGACTATCGCCTTTGCGGTGTAATATCTCTCATTGACTTTTACTTCGTTACTGCCTGATAAACTTGCTTCACCAAGAGCCACGGCGAGGCCATCGTTCCTGAAATAGGTTGCATTTTCGCGTTCACGGATTATGTTTTGCGAATTAACAATGTATTCCATCACTCGCCCGGCGTCCAGTGTTCCTTCGGTCACCATTCCGAATTGACCGGCTTTGCGTGCGTCATGAATGATTCTGGAAACATGGATGAGGGCCTTGCTTGGAACGCATCCATCGTTAAGACAATCACCCCCAATAGCCTGATCTGAACGATCAATTAATAAAACCTTAAACGTCGCTTTGTGCATGAACAAGCTTACACTAAGGCCGCCTGAACCGGCACCAATTACGATAATATCGTAGTTCGTATTCTTCAATGACATTTAAAACAAGGTTAATGATTCAATATGCATTTCCAAGACTCGTAAAGTGTAATAAATTAATCAATTCACAGAGATAATCGGAATCTTACGCTCAATCAGTTTGTTAACACCGCATCTATTATAAAATTTTGAAAATCCATTTAGCGATAGTTCTTTTGATCATGCTTTCGGGCAATTCATATGGCCAGGTGAAAAGTCGTAGTTACATATTTTGTTAAAAACATTGTTGTCGCATTCTGTTCCAGAAATTTCTGTTCACCAAGCTGCTGCTACTCGTGAAAATATTATTTTGCTGGATGCCCGTGAGCACGATGAGTTTGCATTGAGTCATTTAGAAGGTGCGCATTTTGTAGGCTACCATAATTTCACGATCGATTCCGTAAAATCGTTCAATAAAAATGCGCAGATTTTGGTTTACTGTTCTGTGGGATACCGAAGTGAAAAAGTTGCGTATAAGTTAAAGTCTGAAGGCTTTAAGAATGTATCGAATTTGTACGGAGGAATTTTTGAATGGGTTAACCAAGGACATCCGATCGTGGATTCTGCTGGCAAACGGACCAAACGGATTCACGGGTATACAAAGGCATGGGGTATTTGGTTGAACAAGGGTGAAAAAGTTTTTACCAACGAATGATGGAGAGAACTTACGCGTCACCGGTAATTATTTTAAACCATTTGTTCGTGTTAGGAAGGCCTGGGTCCAGGATCTTATTTTTGTAAATGGCAATTTTAATAGAAACCATCCCGTCAATTCATCTGCGTTTTGATAGGAGGGAACTCCAATAATAAGTGCATCCTGATGTACGCCTAGACGTAGCGTTTTATGTAGCCAATCCCAGAAGGAAAAAATCACCGAATAATTTGAGTCCGTTTCACGCTTAATTATCGAATGATGAATACCGTGCATCCTTGGCGTAACGAAGATTTTTCCGAGCAGTGTTTCCATTTTTACCGGCAACCTTAAATTGCTGTGATGGAATTGCGTGGCGGCCTCAAAAACAATTTCATAAATCAAAACTGTTTGCGGCAGAACTCCAAGCATGAATATGATACCACCTCTGAAGATCACCGAAGCAAACAATTCGACAAAATGAAACCTGGTCGCCGTTAGTACATCGAGGTCCAGGTCAGTGTGATGCACAAGGTGAAATCTCCATAATATAGGAAGGCGATGCAGTAATACATGCCACAGATAATTTCCATAGTCTAACAAAAGAAACGCAGCTAAGAAATTAACCCAGGTTGGTAACCCCAATAAATGAAGTAAACCAAAGTTCAGTGCTTGGGCTTTGAAGGCAACCCACACTACAACAGGAATGAATACGAGTCGCAGCGATATAAATGCGGGAATTGAAACGATCGTATTTATTACTATTCTCCTAGCTCTGGCTTGAACCCTTCGTCGTAGTGCGAAAATGCTTTCGAGGACAAACAAAACCAGGAAAACGGAAACAAGAATTAGAGATCCCTCCGAATCAAGAATATCAGAAATTAAATCCGTGTGCTGAAGCTCCATTTTACATTTTGCTTAATCGGCCGTTTAGTTGCTTACCGGTGGATACACGACTACAGTTTAAGAGAAACTTCCTAATTCAAAATCAATCGCCCCGCTTTTTATTCTCAAACCTGGCAATATAATAATCACTATCTGATTGGAGGATAGGGTTACAACTTACAAAATGGGGATTAATATCCTCATGTCTCAAAACGTAAGCAAACATTTCCTTCAACACTTGCCCAACATTATGGCTTTTCTGTTTGAACGCCAGAATTCGTAAAAAACACCTCATGGCTGGTTTTTTGTGATCGGAACATCGTGCGGCCTTGGGTGACACATAACCGTAATGTATTCAATTAAAAAAAGTTATGTGTTTCTCAGCGGGAGCAAGTTTTGGAGCGAGCGCAGTTCTCGGCACATTAGGAATCGTAACGCTAAAAAAAGCGAAAACAACAGATCAAATTCCGTTTGCAGCGATCCCGTTATTGTTTGGCGCGCAGCAAGTTGCTGAAGGTGTATTATGGGTTGGATTTTCAGGGAACGTTAATGAATCATGGAAACACTTCCCTGTTTATATTTTCTTAATATTTGCCCAGCTGATTTGGCCAGTCTGGGTACCATTTTCCGTCCTGCGACTTGAAGAGAACCGAGGTCGCCGGAAAATTATTAAGGTGATACTCGGGGCGGGAGCTTGCATTTCACTCTATCTGGCATATTGTATATCCGTTTACGAAGTTAAAGCGGAAATACACTCTGGTCATATTATGTATATGCTCGATTTTCCAAAGGATTTCATGTGGGTCACCAGCATCTTTTATTTTATTCCAACGGTGGGTTCTCTTTTCATATCAAGTAACAGGAAAATTCAACTACTTGGGGTAGGAGTACTAGCTTCTTTCCTTTTAAGTAAAATTTATTTTGCTGAGCACCTGATTTCTGTGTGGTGTTTTTTTGCCGCGATAATTAGCATGGTTATACTTTGGATTATATCGAAATTAAA
>DASQTN010000027.1:0-2737 GCA_035641895.1 Chryseolinea sp.
AAAGTGAATATTTTTTACACCGCACCCACGGCAATAAGGTCTCTTGAAAAAGCTCCGTTAAGCTTTGTCGAAAGACACGACCTTTCTTCACTAGAGATATTGGGATCAGTCGGCGAGCCTATTAATGAAGAAGCTTGGCACTGGTACCACAAAAATATTGGTAAAGAAAAATGCCCGATTATCGACACATGGTGGCAAACAGAGACTGCCGGGTTTATGATTACACCAATTGCTCGCGTCACTCCTTTGAAGCCTGCGCACGCGACGTATCCGTTGCCGGGGGTTCAACCAGCGGTCATGGACGAAAACGGGAAAGAACTTGAAGGAAATAATGTAGAAGGACGTCTTACGATCAAGTTTCCATGGCCTGCAATCGCCAGGACGATTTATGGTGATCATCAACGATTTAAAGACACGTACTTTTCAACGTTCCCAGGAAAGTATTTTACAGGTGACGGATGCAAGCGGGATGAAAAAGGAAATTACAGGATAACGGGACGGGTGGACGACATTATTATCGTGTCAGGGCATAATATGGGCACGGCCGAAATCGAAAGTGCAATTGACGAACACTCAGCTGTATGTGAAACGGCTGTCGTCGGATACCCTCACGATATCAAAGGTCAGGGTATTTATGCATTTGTTATTTGCTACTCCAAACCAATGGAGGAGGAAAAATTAAGAAATGAAATTCGTGAGACAGTTTCAAAAATAATCGGTCCTATTTCAAAACCTGATAAAATTCAATTTGTGAGCGGTTTACCAAAAACACGTTCGGGAAAAATTATGCGCCGTCTATTACGCAAAGTCGCGGAAGGTGATACTTCTAACTTGGGAGACACTACGACGTTGCTTGATCCCTCAATCGTCGATGAAATCAAAGCAGGAGCGTTGTAGAAATACTAAAGGCCATTGTCTTTAAAAATTATTGAAAAAAAATTAAACTTATTCTGATATTCGGACTAGACTTGCAACCCAAGCTGCCGGCGTCAAATTCGTCGGACTTCCCTCCACCCTAGCGATTCGTCATGGTGAGCGAACAACATGCTCTCGAAGTTACTGAGCCTTTCGCGAACCATCCCGTCCTCTGAGACTGCGAAAGTAAAAACCTACGCCTCAGTTAAACCAGACACTTCCAGAACTCGGCAAACGAGTGATTCCAAGACTCAGCGCTAAATTTGTTCATGTAGCATTTATGGAAACGAGTACCTCATAGCATCATAAGTGTATTACAAAACCTTACGACTATGAAAAGAACATTTACTATTCTATTGGTTTTCAGCTGCCTGTTAACCAACGCGCAAGAGGCTGACCTGACCGTCAAATCAAAAATTGAACGAGTCACTGTTTTTTTGGAGGGTGCCCAGGTTACGCGGCTGGGGACAATATCGTTAAAACCAGGCGTATCACTGCTAACATTTCCGGGCATTGCTCCCGGAATTCAAGAGCCTAGTATTCAGGTTGAGGTGCCACCGAGCGTAAAAATTCTTTCCGTTTCTTTTAAGGTAAATTATCTCGAAGAGATCAAAGTTCCGGAAAAAATTGCTGCGCTGGAAGAGGAAAGAAGACGATTGTCGATGAATCTTATTCAGGAAAAATCAATGGAAGAAGTATATCGCGAAGAAGAAGCAATTCTAAAAACCAATAAATCCATCGGGGGGACCACAAAGGGTGTCCCAATTGAGGAATTAAAAATTGCCATGGACTATTTTCGCGAACGCTTAATCGATATTAAGCAACAATTGCTGACAGCCGATAGAAATATCCGAAGACTTAATGAAAGCCTCGGGAAAATCGATGCGCAGTTAAAAGAGTTAAGCGTGTCAACGGCAAAGCCCACGGGAGAGATAATGGTAAAAGTATCTTCTAAAACATCCCAAAACGCGCGCATGACCATTAAATATCTCGTCCAGGATGCGCGCTGGTTCCCGTCTTACGATATCCGCGCTAAAAACATTCAGTCGCCAATTAGTATTACGTATAAGGCAAACGTTAGTCAACAATCGGGAGAGGATTGGGAAAATGTGTCTCTGACAATTTCATCGGGGAATCCCAGCCAAGGTGGTGCTAAACCGGTAATTAAACCCTGGATTTTAGGATTTAACAATGTAATAGCCAGCAATACCTCCACCATCGGAGCGGTTCACGAGGATAAAGTTTACGGTGCTCCCAATAGTTTGGTTCGCGGCCGTATCGTTGATGACACGGGACAAGGTATGCCGGGTGTGAATGTGGTGATAAAAGGAACAACCATTGGAACCGTTACCGATGCCGTTGGTTATTATTCAATACCGCTTTCAGCGGACGCTCAAACATTAATTTATTCTTTTGTAGGTTATGAGACACAGGAAGTTGCTATAAGCAATCGCAACGAATTGAATGTTCAGCTATCGCCCGACGTAACAGAGTTGTCGGAGGTAGTAGTGACTGGCTATGGAATGTCAAATGAAAAAAGATCATTGAGCTATTCGACGTCAACAGTTCGCGGGCTCGCCGGGCGCGCTGCTGGAGTGTCGGTTACACCGCGGATAAAAAAAACGATCGTTGCTACGCCTGTCGTAAGACAAATCGATGTTGAGTATACGTTAGAAGAATTATTTTCGGTGAAGTCAGATGGAGAAATGAGAACGACAGACATGGTGGAATATGAGTTGGATGCTTTATATGAATACTATTGTGTTCCTAAACTGGACGCGGACGCGTTTTTAGTTGCTAAGATCCTGCATTGGGATGAACA
>DASQTN010000028.1:0-2924 GCA_035641895.1 Chryseolinea sp.
AAGACTGACGTCTTACTGCTGATTTTGCCTTGTCTTTGCGGCCTTTTCGCTTTAATCTGGTTACTGGCATGGTTTCAATGCTTTAAAAGGAGCGCAAAAATAAGCGGGAATTTTGGAAAAACAAAAGGTTCGAAGTTTAAAGTTTGAGGTTCGACCGTGCCTGCCGGCAGGCAGGGGTTGCGGGATAGCTAATCTAGCGTTAAACTTGAACTTTGAAACCAAAAATTAGCATAAAAAGGTAGGTTTTCGGAGTGTTTTCGGGCTTTAACCTCGAACCTCAAACCTCAAACCTGGAACATTAACCAATGGATAAACCTACTCTCCCGAAAGGAACACGTGATTTTGGGCCAGCTATCATGGCTAAAAGGCAATTTATTCTAAGTACGATCAAGATGGTATTTCAAACGTTTGGATTTCAACCGTTGGAAACACCTGCTATGGAGAATCTCTCTACCCTTACAGGAAAATATGGTGAGGAAGGAGATCAGTTGTTATTTAAGATCCTGAATTCTGGGGATTTTTTGAAAGATGTAGATACGACCAAGCTCGAAACGAAAAACTCGAAACTTCTAACCTCAGACATATCAGAAAAAGGTTTGCGATACGATTTAACCGTCCCCTTTGCACGCTTTGTTGTGATGAATCGGAATGAGATAAGCTTTCCCTTCAAACGCTATCAAATCCAGCCGGTGTGGCGAGCCGACCGTCCACAAAAAGGACGATATCGCGAATTTTATCAGTGCGATGCGGATGTAGTAGGAACCAATTCACTGATTTGTGAAGCGGAAATAATTCTCATGATAAAAGAAGTTTTTAAGTCGCTGGGAATAAAAGAGTACACAATTAAGATAAATCATAGAGGTGTCCTTTCAGGCATCGCCGAATCGATCGGCGCTAAACAAAATGAGACCGCACTTTTTGTAGCGATCGACAAACTTGATAAGATCGGTGAAGAAAAAGTGAAGGAGGAACTACGGGGAAGAAATTTCTCTGAAGAAAGTCTTTCGTCACTATTTGAAATGTTAAACCTCAAAGGGTCCACGGGTGAAAAACTTGATAAGTTGTCAGCCAGTTTTGAAAAGACCGAAAGCGGAAGAAAAGGACTATCGGATCTTAAAGAAGTTTTTGACCTTCTCAAAAATTATCAATCCACCGACGATCATGTGGAGTTCGATATCTCACTCGCGCGAGGGCTGAGCTATTATACCGGATGTATCTTCGAAGTAAAGATCAATAACGTAGCGATCGGCAGCGTAAGCGGTGGTGGCAGATACGACAACCTTACCCAGGCATTCGGTGACAAAGAGAATTTATCGGGGGTCGGCTTTTCCTTTGGTGTTGACCGCCTTTATGATGCAATGGAAGAACTTGGAGCGTTTCCGAAGGATGCGCAAATTTCATCTAAAGTTTTAATTTGTCATTTTGACGAAGAAAGTATGCGATACGGTTTGGGTATCGTTACAAGGCTGCGGGAAGGTGGGATCGCGTCTGAAATCTATCCTGATATAACGAAGATAAAAAAGCAACTGGACTTTGCGAATAAAAAAAACATCCCGTTTACGATAGTCATTGGTTCTGATGAAATGAAAACCGGTTTGTTTCCTTTGAAGGATATGAATAAAGGAGAACAGGATAAGCTCTCAATTGAAGACTTAATTCGAAAACTAAAATAATCCTAACTTAGCGTCTTTGCGCCTCAGCGGTTCAATTATCTACCGCAAAGACGCGAAGACGCAAAGGTTTCTAGATGCCCAAGAACACAATTCATTACATCTCCTCGAAAGAACTTACCTTGAAAGATCTGGCCATGATCAATGAAGGTAAGGTAACCATTGAGTTATCTGAAGAAGCGACAAAAAAAATTCAGCGGTGCAGGGAATATCTGGACGAAAAATTAAAAGAGTCCAATCATCCTATCTATGGAATTAATACCGGTTTTGGATCGCTTTATAATAAACATATTCCCACTGGTCAACTGGAGAAACTTCAGGAAAATCTTGTAAAATCCCACGCCTGCGGTACTGGTCCTCAAGTGCCTGAAGAAATTGTAAGGCTGATGCTTTTTTTAAAAGCACAATCCCTCTCCTATGGTTACTCCGGAGTACAACTCACGACGGTTCAACGGCTAACAAGAATGTTCAATGAAGACATCCTTCCCGTTGTTTACGAAATGGGATCATTGGGTGCATCGGGTGACCTCGCCCCACTCGCACATCTTGCCCTGCCTTTAATAGGATTAGGTGAAGTTCTTTATCAGGGAAATAAATTTTCTGGCGAATCGATTAATCAAAAACTACAATGGACGCCATTGGTATTAGAAGCAAAAGAAGGCCTTGCGCTTCTCAATGGGACACAATTCATGGGTGCCTATGGTGTATGGTGTACGTTGCATGCACACCGCTTGTGTCGTCTTGCAAATATCATCGGCGCGCTTTCATTGGATGCTTTTGATGGTCGCCTTGATCCTTTCTTTCCGCAGGTAAACGCTATCCGTCCACAGCAAGGTCAAATAAAAACAGCAAAAGAAATTGTTGAGATCTTGAAAGGCAGTGAACTTATTGATCAAGCAAAAAAACATGTCCAGGATCCATATTCATTTAGATGCATTCCCCAGGTTCACGGTGCATCATCGGACGCTATTGACTTCGTAACAAATACTTTTATTATCGAAGTTAACAGCGTTACAGATAATCCCAATGTGTTTCCGGAAGACGATGTAATTATCTCCGCGGGAAATTTTCACGGTCAGGCGTTAGCGCTAGCACTTGATTTTTTGTCCATAGCATTGGCGGAGTTAGGGAGCATTTCCGAAAGAAGAACGTACCAGTTAATCGCCGGAGTGCGAGACCTTCCCAATTACCTCGTGGCGAATCCGGGTATTAATTCCGGCCTCATGATTCCACAATACACGGCCGCTTCACTTG
>DASQTN010000029.1:0-7181 GCA_035641895.1 Chryseolinea sp.
AAGACTTTGACCTGAAGATAAGCGAGAAGAATGCAACAATCCGGATTGGTAATCTTCCAGTTTTAGAAGGCAATAAGGGCCAGCTGAGGCAGGTATTTCATAATCTTATAAGCAATGCCCTAAAGTTCACACACCCCGATAAACCTCCCTCCGTGACCATTGAAACAAAGTCATTAAGCGCAATTGATTTGGGGGTTTCGTTAGAGAATGGCAGAAAGTACTGCCGGATTTCTGTGACGGATGACGGCATAGGCTTTAATGAAAAATTTGCCTCTTCAATTTTTAGCTTGTTCGAAACCTTAAATCCAAAAACGTCTTTCGAAGGGTCTGGAATCGGGCTGGCTATCGCAAAAAAAATTATCGATAAACATCACGGCCTGATAATAGCGAAAAGCATTGAAGGTAAAGGTTCTGAGTTCAATATTATTCTACCCATTGAGCAACAAGACTAAAATGAAAGCTAAACGAATAATATTAGTTGAGGATGATGCTGATGACATAGAGTTGTTCGAAACTTTCCTTTCCAATCGTGAAGATATTGAGCTGTTACCCCCGGTTCATAACGGAATCGAATTAATCAATTATTTGCAAAATATTGTTGATGGTAACCAGATGCCTGATCTGATAGTACTTGACCAGAACATGCCCTTAATGAGTGGAAAGGAAACTTTGAAAGTTCTTAAATCGAGTGAGCTTCTATCAAAAATTCCTGCTGTAATTTATTCAACTTATACAGATAGCAGTCTCATAATCGATTGTAAAAACCTTGGGGCGGACATGGTAGCCGTGAAACCTATTGACGAAGAGGGTTATGTAAAAATGATGGATGACTTTCTTCTGATGCTCGCGAAGTAGGAAATAAGAATGGGAATGAATTTGTCACCATTCTTGAGGTCTTTTTACTTCTCGTGCTGATACAACGCAAATAGCTTCCAAAACCGCTGTGAAAATTTGAAGTCGAATCGCTCTTTCTTGAAATCATTTAGCACGAGATCAATTTTCTCGTCCTTCATTTCATACTGACCAATCATGATCTCACGCTCAGAAGTAAAGAGGCCGGTCTTGTGCTGGCAGAGATGAATATTCTGTTGTGTCACCTCTTCGAAAATCAAGACGTCACTCATTTGATATTGAGGAAGCGATTCGTGGTGGGAGATATTAGGATTAAAACTCAACGCCAGCATGTGGTGATTGTTTACTTCGGGCAACACCAACTTCGGAAAACTATCCCAATCGTTAAAAGACAATTCCTCGTAACAACATTTCATATAAATAGCATCGTTGATGAACGGAACCTGCCTTAGCTGAAGATTGATAAGGTGGTTTTCATCCTCGATTAATTTATCGCCGTTATACTTCAGGATCTTGTGTATTGAAAGGTTCTCCGTGATAAATTGGTTTAGCGGTATGCTAAAATAATTGGCAATCTGCATGACGGTTTCGATGCGCGGTTCCGCCCGGCTTTCCTCATAAGAAGATATGTTACCCCGTGTTAACGCAAACAATTCCGCAAACGCTTGTTGGCTAAGGCCTTTGGTTGTTCTGATCTTTTTAATATTGGAGCCAATCATCGTCATGTCGCCAAAGATAATTGTAATTTTCGTTATCACAATGCTAAATATTTTTGCAATTCTGAAAACACTTTAGTAGATTTGTTTTGTCAGCAGAAAATACGCTCATGAATAACTTTGAGACCATCCAGGATTTCGCACTCAGGCTTAACTGCAGAATACTGTATAAGAATGAGCGGAACGGCATTCTGAAGATTGACAATGAATCCGATGGGATCCACAATTTAATTCTTGGCGTAGCACCCCCTATACTTATCATGGAGCAATTTCTCTTCTCTTTCCGGGAAGACAACCTCGACATGTTTAAAAAATTGCTCCAGAAAAACAGGGATACAATTCACGGAGGTTTTGTCATCAATGAAGAAGGTGACCGGGTTTTGTTTCGTTATACCATGCAACTTCAAAATCTCGACTTCAATGAATTTGAGAGTGCATTAAACTCTCTTGGATTATTATTGAGCGAGTTCTCTCAACAAATTATTGATTTTTCGAAGCGATAGATCAGACGCAAACATTGTTTTACAACTTAAAAATTATCAGTCATGAATATTTTCAAAAGACTTTTCAGAATAGGGCAGGCCGAGATTCACGCCGCAGTTGATAAAATGGAAGATCCCATTACGATGACAGAACAAGGCCTTCGTGAGCTGCGGATTGATCTCGCAGAAGCAACGGAAGCCTATGCCAAAGTGAAAGCGCTTGCGATCCGTACAGGAAACGATCAGGTCCACTGCCAGGAGGAGTCAAGAAATTATGGCGAAAAAGCTATATTGATCATGCAAAAAGCACAGTCGGGACAGGTCGACCTGGTCAAAGCTGAGGAGCTTGCGCGTGAAGCGTTGTCGCTACATAAAAAATATTATATAGAGTCAGAAGATCTCGGACAGCAAGCCATTGCATTACAGCAATCTTCCAGGGAAATGCTGCGCAACACCGAAATCCTGAAAGACAACATGGAGAAATGGGAGAAGGAATTGCGGACGTTAAAGGCCAGAGTAAAAGTTAGCAAAGCGACAGAACAAGTAAATAAACAACTTGCCCAGGTTGATAGTAATGGAATAATCACCATGCTCGAGCGTATGAAATCAAAAGTAGAAGACCAGGAAGCGCTCGCGCAAGCGTATGGTGAAATAGCGCGCGATAAGAATAGCAGGAAAGAAGAATTGAACAGCCTGCTAAAAGATGACTCATCCTCAATAGAAAAAGATCTTCAAGCTATCAAAGAAAAATTAGGCATATCTTAAACGTTAACCACCAACTTTCCGATGTCGGGTATAATAGAGCTACTTTTCCATCCATTGAGTAATGCGATCATGACGGTCCTCACGGGAGTGACTGCCCTCTACTGGATAACAACCTTCTTAGCAGGTGATCTGTTTGGAGATGCCGGCGTAGATGGTGACGTTAGCGTGCAAGGGGCTGACCTTGATACTGATATTGCTGGTGACGGGGACGATGTATCGGGAGATCAACCTTTCTTTCAGAAAGCGTTGGAATTTGTAAACGTTGGGAAAGTACCATTCATGATGGTGTATTCAGTTTTTAAGTTTGTTGCCTGGATTATTACGTTAGCGTCATCAGTGGTTCTGGGATTGGCGACCTGGGGCTGGAAATCCGTGATCATCCTCCTACCTGTTTTCCTCGTAGCGTATGTTATCACCAGGTATGCGACAAAGCCGCTGGTCAAAGTTTATAATGCTATGGGCTACAATGGAGAAGAACCCCAGGAACTATTAGGAAGGATCGGCAGGATGAGGAGCACAATCTCGGGCGACATGATCGGTGCTGCCGAAGTGAAAATTCAAAGCGATATCGTTCGCATTAACGTAAAGAGTAAAACAGGTGAATCCATAGGGTATGATTCGGAAGTAATGATTGCAGATGAATCAGCCGATAAAAAATTCTACCTGGTTGTTCCCGAGGTAAACCTCGCCAACATCGTTTGATTTTATACACGCATATTGTAACACATTCGTTAAACCTTTAATCTCCTTAAACCATGGACGTACTCGGCGGCATTAGCTTATTCCTTATTGGTGGAATTGTCTTCTTCATTTTTATCATCCTCTTTGCCTTTGCGAACTTTTACAAAAAGATTCCGCAGGGTAAAGCAATTGTGCGTACTGGTGTTGGTGGTGGTAAGGTCGCCTTCAACAAGGGTATGTATGTGATTCCTATTCTTCACCAAATGGAGATTATGGATATCTCCGTGAAAAAATTGCAGATCGACCGTCTCGAACAGGATGGGCTTATTTGCAAAGACAACATCCGCGCTGATATCAAAGTTGCATTCTTCGTTCGCGTAAATAAAAACGTTGACGACGTATTGAACGTAGCCCAGATCATCGGCACAGAAAGAGCCAGCGACATTGAAACACTTTGCACCCTCTTCGAAGCAAAATTCTCTGAAGCGTTAAAAACTGTGGGAAAAAAATTCGATTTTATCGAATTGTATGAAGCACGTCGTGAGTTCAGAACCGAAATCCTTAACATCATTGGAACCGACCTTAACGGTTATGTTCTTGACGACTGCGCTATCGATTTTCTCGAGCAGACGGAAATGAAATTCCTCAGCCCGCAAAATATCCTTGACTCACAGGGTATCAAAAAGATCACGGAGCTTACCGCAGCGCAAAACATAAAAGCGAATTTTATCAAGCGGGAAGAAGAAAAAGTGATCAAGAAGCAAAATGTTGAGGCGCGCGAAGCCATCCTGGAATTGGAACGACAGATGGCGGAAAAAGAAGAAAAACAGCGCAGAGAAATTGATAATGTACACGCGCGAGAACAAGCCGAAATACTCAAAGTGAGAGAAGAAGAAAGGCTAAAATCGGAGACCGTTCGGATCAAAACAGAAGAATCCCTTGCTGTACAGGAAGAAAATAAGTTACGTCAGATCATCATTGCGGAAAAAAACAAACAACGTACGGATGCGGTGGAAACAGAGCGTGTAGAAAAAGACCGTGCGTTGGAAGTTACCGAGCGTGAGAAGATCGTAACACTCGCGCAAATTGAGAAGGAGAAAACACTTGAAGTAGAACGTAAGAACATCCAGGATGTGATTCGCGACCGCGTGAGGCTTGAAAAAGGTGTTGTAGAAGAACAACAGGGGTTAAAGGATCTGGAAGCCTTTCGTCAGGTGGAGCGTAATAAAACAGTAGGTCTCACAATAGCGAGTCAACAGGCTGAAGAAAAACTGATCTATACGGTGAAAGCTGCTGAGGCAGAAAAGAAGGCCGCAGAAGAAAAAGCGAAGCAGTTGATAATTGACGCGGATGCAAAAAAGGAAGCGGCTGTGAAACAGGCGGAAGCGCGTAAAATACTTGCTGAAGCTCAGGCCCGGGAGGAAGCTACGTTGGGTCTATCCGAAGCAGAGGTTATGATAGCAAAAGCGGATGCTGCAGAAAGACAAGGTATTGTTGATGCGACCGTAGTCGAAAAAATGGCTGAAGCGAAACGCAAAGAAGGATTGTCACAGGCGGAAGTAACAAAGGAAAAGGCTGCAGCGGAAGCTTCGGGCATTCAGGAAAAAGCAGAAGCAATGAAGAAACTGGACGCTGTGGGTAAAGATCACGAAGAGTTCAAGTTGTTGCTTTCGAAAGACAAAGAAATCGCACTCGCTCAGATCAACATTCAGAAAGACGTCGCCGAAGCACAGGCGATGGTATTGGGAGAGGCGCTGAAATCTGCTAACATTGATATTGTTGGTGGCGAAACGATGTTCTTCCAGAATATCATTAATCAGGTTTCGAATGCGAAGGGTTTTGATCGTTTGATCAACGGAAGTGAGAACGCAACGCAAATTAAAACGGCGCTACTAGGGAATGGTGAAAATGGGGACGGGGATCTATTAACACGTATCCGTGACTTCGCGACAAAGTATAATATAACCTCGAACGATGTCAAAAACCTGACCATTTCAAGTTTGATACTGAAACTGCAGCAGAAAAGCTCTGACGATGATCGTCCAATGCTGCTCAACCTTGCGAACCTGGCAAATAGCTTAGGGCTGTCCAATAGGAAACTGTAATACGTCAACGATCCCTATCCCAACGGTTGCAAAACGGGGGATCGGGAGTTGGCAAGATTTTCTTTTCATTGGAACAGGTGGCAGTAATTTACACGGATGTAGCGTTTATCTTTTTTTGTAATGGCAGGTACTGAAACACAAATATTGGATTCCGGGACATATGAGATCATCCGGAAGCGACTGGAAGAACAGCGGCTGAATTTACTGGAAAGACTGGGTAAGCTGAATAACGCCCGGAAGGAGATATTCAATTCCACAGGATTTCAACTTGTCGGCAATCAACGGATCACGACGATTAACAGCGGCGTGGCGCGGGGTATTATGGCCTTTGGCGACCTTACGATCTTTGGCTACAATGTTCACTTCGGCTTGCGTGAAAATATAAAGCTCAGCGATGTTTTCAGCATCTATAAATTCACCGGTGACCACTTCAATCCGGAACCCCTTACGCTGATTGAAGACGAGAATTTTATTACAGACTTCAGCAATCTTTATAAATACTACAGGGATTCAATCTTTGCCAGATTCGTAAAGACGGAGAACTATCTGTACATGATCTTTCAAACCGGTAAGAGTACTGATGATAGAAAGGCTTTTAAGTGGTTAATTAAAGGCGCGACATTATCTTATGTCGATGACAGAAGTATTCATGAAATAAAAAGAGCGTCGCAGCACGAATTCGATTGGATTAAAACGGATCTCAGTAATCGCCGCCTTGGTGTGTATCCGCATATTTCGATTTTAGATAAAGTGTTTATTGAAGCGCTCCACGGCGATATCACGTTCAAAATTGAAAACAATACTGATTCAGGCAAAGGAATTTATTCTGAGCCTGTACAAAACAAAGATCAACAACTCGACGATGCCCAATATCACTACGCGGATCTTGGAAATCTTATACCAATCAAGATAAAACCGTATGGAGAGAACTTTCGCGCCTATATTTTCAATGTGCGCACCAAGCAAGTTCTTCCCATAGATAGTCTGCTGGATGCTGGCGTTTTGCTGCCAGACAATCAGGGAATTATTTTTCCAAATGGGTACTATCTGCAAAGTGGAGAACACAAGATATTCGAACTACACATATCCGAATTGGAATTCAGCAGCAGCGTCGCTTCTCCAAACGGTGAAGATTTCTTGTATGTATTTTATCAGAAGCTTACGAATACCTATGTACTGATATCATACAATATGATCGCCCAACAAGTGGAAACACCGATCGTATGTAATGGCTTTACGGTATTTAACGATGGCATGCTGGTCTATTTCCGGTCCGAAAACGAAGCGGTAAGACATCATCAGCTGCAAATCTGGCAAACACCCTACACGGCGACGCTCCAGGAAAATACTGCAATGAGCAACAATGTCCTGTACAAAATCGGTAACAAGGATATTGTAAGTGCTATGAGCGAAAGTCAGGAAGTAATACAGCTGTTGCAAAAAGAAGACAGCTACGAAGACCTTTACGAGGACATACATAAACGAACGAATGATATTGTAGACTCTTATTTCTGGTTAAAGGATGAAGGCACATTCGATCTGGCTGCTCCACTGATCCAGATCAGAACTATTGCGAACAC